>CAZMPA010000228.1:0-499 GCA_964567915.1 uncultured Isosphaeraceae bacterium
ATGCGCAGGGGATGGACGGCGACGCGGCGTCCCGTGGCTACGTTCCCGACACGCCCGGCATCCTGCATGCGTCGCCTCTGGTGATGCCGGGGGAGACCGCGGAGCTGCGATTCTTCGCCCCCCAGCGGCCCGGCCGGTATCCCTACATCTGTACGTACCCCGCGCACTGGCAACTGATGAACGGCGTCATGGGCGTCCGCAAGCCACCCCCACCCAACTGACCGCCGGTCACTTTATGTCCTTGTCCCACAAGTACTTACAAAAACACAGTTTCATAACCCCTTGTCACAGAACGAGATAAAGTGACCGGCGGTCGATGTGGCCTGGCGGGGTCGTGAGGGGGCATTCGGGGCGATTTCGTGCCTCGGGCGCCCCCGGCCCCTGGTCTCACCGTCGCGATGCCAGATGCACCTATAATAAATTATCATCGCGGAAACTGTTCGAGAGCCAAAATGGCTGCATATCCTTGAGCAGAGCACCTTGAGCCAAAAAGGCTGCA
>CAZMPA010000228.1:509-3451 GCA_964567915.1 uncultured Isosphaeraceae bacterium
GGGGCGACCCGGGACCCGCCGCCAGGCCTCCCGAGGGGGCAGGGCACTCGAAGTGACCGCCGGTCACTTTATGTGCTTGTCATACAAGGACTTGCGAAATCGCGGTTTTGTAAGTCGTTGTCATGTAACGAGATAAAGTGACCGGCGGTCGATGGGGTTGGCTCTCAAGGGACGCGAACCGGATCTGTACACGTTCTGAACATGGTCTCCGGATCATTCGGCCCATCGAATGATGGGTCGCACAGGGCCCGCCAGAGGAGACTGTCTCATGAAGACGTGTGTCATTTCCGGCCTCGTGGCCGCGGGCATGGTTGTTCCTGCCCTCGCCGAGACCAATCGTGACCAGGAGATCGCCGACCTGCGATCCATGGTCGAAACGCTGAAGGGCGAAGTCGACGTACTTCGCGCTCAGGACTCCGATCAGTGGCTCGACGAGCGTCGCAGCGAACAGATTCGTGGCCTCGTCCAGGACGTGCTTGCGGATGCCGACACGCGGGCCAGCCTGCAGGGCAGCGGCGCCACCAGCGGCTACAAGAGTGGCTTCTTCGTTCAGTCCGCCGATGGCAACTGGAAGTTGAAGATCAATGGCCAGATTCAGGTTCGGTGGAACTACAACCATGCGCCCGACGGTTCGGCTGATGCGCCAGCAGCGGTCGGCGTGGGCACAGGTGCGGGTGGGGCAGCATCTGACCAGTACGGCTTTCAGATCCGTCGCGCCAAGCTGAAGTTCAGTGGCAACGTGATCGATCCGTCATGGGGCTACAAAGTGACGCTCGTCAATGAGCGGAACGTCGGCAACTCCAACACGTACCTTGAGGATGCCTGGATTCAGAAGAAAATGGAGAACGGCACGTACCTCAAGGTCGGCCAGTTCAAGGCACCATTCCTGCGAGAGGAACTGGTCAGCTCGACCGCGCAACTCGCCGTCGAGCGATCCATGCTCAACAATCAGTTCACCTATGGCTGGACGCAGGGCATCGAGTTCGGCACAAAGACTGACAACCTCTGGGCCCGCGTCTGGTACGGCGACGGACCCCACTCGCTCAATTCCGTGGGCAACGATGGAAGCACCAACTCGGTCGTGGCGCGTGCCGACTACATGCTCTCGGGCGACTGGAAGGACTGGAAGTCATTCACCGGCCGCGGCCTCAAGAGCGATTCCTATGCCTTTGTCGGCGCAGCGTTCCAGTGGTTCAATATCTCGGAGAACCGCGCGTCCAACGACCACGAGTACGGCGGTGCCGACGCGACGCGGACCTACGGATTCACGGTCGACGCGTCGGTTGGCGGCACCGGGTGGACGGCCTACACCGCGTTCATGTATGCCGATGGTCGGAATGGTGGTGGCGGGTCACCAGACGACGCAACCGGCTGGGGCTGGATGGCTCAGGGCGGTTTCGACGTAGCAGAAGACGTTCAACTTTTCGGTCGATATGAGCTTGGTGACATCACCAACTACTCCTCGACCAGCGTGACCGGCGATCCTGCCGATCCGACAACGACCGGTGCCTGGGCTGCCGCGGATCATCGCAACGGTCACGACAGCACAGTGACGCTTGGTGTCAACTACTGGCCTTCGGGAGTCAAGAACGTCAAGCTCACTGCCGATCTGGGCTATGCCTTCTCATTCCTGAATGACGGAGGGAGCGTTGCGAGCGCCGACTACGTGAGCTCTGGCAATGGATGGCGTGCTGACGAGAACGGTTCCGACGGCGGTCAGTGGCTGGTCCGAGCCCAGATGCAATTGCTCTTCTGATTCGAAACCCCATCGGGTTCGAACAAACCATTCCGCACCTCGCCTCGGCTTCGGCCGAGGCGAGGTGTCATTCCGGGAGGCTCGGATTGACGGACCAGGCAAATCTCAGATGACGCGGACGCTCGGAATGGGCGCCGGTTGCAGGGATCGCAGCAACTCTGCCACGGACCACGCTTGCGCCGGACATCCGTGCGGCTCGTGCGGCGCGTCGCCGTCATAGACCTCGGCGACCTGCCCCGTGCCCCCGTGATCCAGCGATGCCCGCAATCCGCTCGTGGCCCGCTGAATGAGTTCATCGGCCTCACGCGGGTCGTGCCATGTCCGGCGGACTGCATCGCACCATGGTCCGATGAGCCATGGCCATACGGTGCCGTTGTGGTAGGCGGTGTCGCGCGATCGCATGTCGCCATCAAAACGACCGCGGTAATGGGGGTCGGAGGGAGCGAGCGTGCGAAGTCCGACCGGCGTGAGCAGATCGCGGGTGACGACTTCGAGCACCTTTCGCCGCTTGACCTCTGACAAGGGTCTGTGTGGGAGTGAGACGGCGAACAACTGATTAGGCCTGACCTGCGTGTTGCCGACCCACTGGCCATCCTTGTGTTCCAGGACATCGAACAGGCACTCAGCTTGCTCATTCCAGAAGGCGTCGAACGCGTCGGCCGTGCGATCTGCCGCCGCGATCAACCAGTCCGCATCGCCCGGGAGCATTCCGGCCAGGAGCCTCAGCCCGCTCTGCCAGAGCGCCGAGAGTTCGACCGGCTTGCCGATGCGCGGCGTGACGGCCACGCCGTCGATGCGGGCGTCCATCCATGTGAGCGCCTCGCCTTCAATGCCCGCTTCGATGAGGCCATCGGCCGCGACACGGACACCGGGGCTCGTTCCGTCCAGGTGAGCGCGAATGATGTCGAGGCAGCCAGTGAGGATCGTCTCGGCGCCCGGCGCCGTCAGAGGACCGCCCGCCTGATCGATGTAGGCGTGTGCTGCGTGCAAGAACCAGAGACTGCCGTCGGCCGTGTTGTAATGCGCCGCATCCTCGTCGCGGTCGTCAAACCTGTTCGGAATCAGGCCGTCGCGGCCGCGACCGGCAAATGTTTCGCGCACCGGTCGGGCGTCGTCGAGTCTGCCGGTTGACAGCAGCAGTCCCGGCAACGCCATAATCGGGTCGCGGCCCCCAACCGCCCACCAC
>CAZMPA010000229.1:0-3447 GCA_964567915.1 uncultured Isosphaeraceae bacterium
AACACTTCCCCCCTGGCTGGCTGCGCCAGCCTGTCCCCCCGCAAGCGGGGGGACGGAGTTGTGCGCGTTCGGAGGCGGGGTCAGCCGCCGGGGCGAATCTTGCCTACGACGGAGGGTTTCTCCGCCATGATCTGATCGGCGACTTCACGCCGATGCACCTCGATGTCACGGGGGAAATCGAGGGCCAGACGGACCCGATCTCCCTTGACCGACGCGATGCGGACAATGCCAACGGGATCCGTCGGATCACCGATGACGACTTCTTCACCTTCTCTACGTGTGATGACCAACATGGTCCGGCCCTCCTGCCGGCAAGACGCCTTCCTGACAACCACTTGACCGGGCCCAACCGGGCCCGACCCACCATTCTGTAGCGTACAACAGCTCGGTCTGGGCTCCAAGTGTGGTTGGTGGCGAGACCCCTTCAGGGGCTGTGAGGGCCGTTTTCAGTCGACGGCTGTGACGGCGTTGATCTCGGGGACTCGCTCGAGCATCGTGCGCTCGATGCCCACCGTGAGGGTGAGATTGGCCGACGGGCACTCGATGCAGGCGCCCAGCATGCGTATCTGAACCTCGCCAGCATCGGACACTGCCACCAGTTCGACATCGCCACCGTCCGCCTGGATGGCAGGGCGTATGGCTTCCAGAACCGCTTCCACGCGGCGTATCACATCGGTCGACGGAGCAGGCATGGCAGGCAGCCTATCTCATTGTCGACGGGCATGACAACAGACCCGCCGCGCCCTTCCTTCGTAGGATGGCCATCATGCGATCACGCCGCTTTCTTGTCGTCACCATGAGCTTTGCAGTGCTCGCCGGTTGTGGGCAGACCATCACCGACCCGGCTGCGACGCTTCGGGATGTGTCCGCGTCCGCAAAGTCTCATCGGGCTGCGCTGCAGATGCTGGTGCAGCGGACGGCCACGCCGAGCAAGGCGGACCTCGATGCTTTGCAAGGACTGATCTATCGGCCCGGGTACTCCGATGAGCTTCGGCTCGAAGGGCTCGAGTACCTCGTCCGGGTTGACCGGGATGCCGCTGCGGTCACGCTTCGGAGACGGCTCCCTCGCGTGACCGACCACGAGTGGCTTCGCGCCCTGTGCACATTTGTGGCCGAGCACGACATGACCGACCTCGACGAGGCACTCGTGAGCAGTTGGGGCCGGCCCTGGACGGGCAATCTCCCCGACGAGCAGCGGCCCGAGTATCAGGCTCTGCTGGCCATGCACGGTGCCGGGGCGACCGAGACAATCGTATGGCGGACGTTCTTGAACGCGACGCGGCCGTCAGAGAGTGGGTTGCGGTATCGCTGCTGGGAACTGCTGCATCGGCTTGGGGCGCGTGAGCAGTTGATCGAATTGGTCCAGGCTCCAACAGATGAAGCTTCGCCACCTCATCCCATGCTGGAGGATCTGCACGCTGCGGCCGAGTCGTTCGGGACCATTCCCTGGAATCGAGAAGAGGCGCTCTGGATTCACAAACTCGCGGAGCCTGGGCGGCGGGCGTTCTGGGAGTCGGCCGAGGCTGCTTGCAAGGAAGTGCCGGTCGACCGGCGGGCGAGTTTTGAGGTCCGGGATCTTCCTGTTGTGACCGCAGCGGCTTTGCACAATCCCGAGCTACTTCTTGCAAGCAATCGCGAACTCCTTGCAGCAGTCGCTGCGGAACTGGCTGATCAGCGTCACTACCGCGAGCAGGATCCGGGGTTTCTTCCGGGCCAGGAGCTCGATCACCGACTTGCATCACATCGGGATCGACTGACCTACGGAGATCTCATCGCTCTTCGCATGGCGCAGCAGGCGATGGCGAGCCCGCAGGTTCGTGCGCACCTCTTCCACTTCGCGGACCGCGACGTTCACGACGAGACGACCGAATACGGTGGCGTCATCAACCAGGACGCGGAGGGTCGCTTCAACGTACGCGAGTTTCCACCTCGTATGCGGGTGCACGACCTTCGCTTTGAAGCTTCTCAGGACATGTTTGATGCCGGGTACACGGCACTCTTTCACTTTCATTACCACGCGCAGAAGCACCGAAACTTTGCACATGCTGGACCCGGGGCCGGCGACATGAAGTACGCCGACACCACGCGGGCAAACTGTCTCGTGCTCACGTTTGTCGACCGCAACACCATGAATGTGGACTTCTACAGGCATGACGGCGTGCTGGTCGACCTCGGGGTCATCCTTCGCCCTTCGGCTGGTTCCCGCCGAGGATGAGCGTTTGTCGAGAGCTCGCGTTTGAAAAGTGGCATGGGCTGGAGAACGACTACGTCATCGTGCTGGAGACCGATGCCGAGCGTGCCGACCCCGCGGTGCTCGCGCGGGCCATGTGTGACCGGCACCGTGGAGTTGGTGCTGATGGTCTCTTGCTCGTGGGCGAGGCGGGCGACGGGGGGGTTACCTTCCGGATCGTCAATGCGGATGGGTCGACCGCAGAGCTGTGTGGGAACGGACTACGGTGCGCCGCGGCCGCCCACATGAACCGATCGGGATCCACTTCGTTCACGATGCACTCTCTTGTCGGCTCGCATATGGCCGAAGTGCGCCGACTTGAGTCTGAGTATCAGGTTGCAGTCGACCTGGTTCCTGTTCACCTCGGCGAGGAGGCGGCCGTGTCGTGGTCGGGTGGGTCGCTCAGTGCGAGGCTGGCATCAACAGGGAATCCCCACGCCATCATCATGGTGCCGGAAGGTGAACCGAAGGCGATTGACGACATGCTTGCAGCCGCCATGGCGGCGTTCAATGGACAACGCAATGTGCACCTCGTGGACGTGATCTCGCCCGGAAGCGCTCGCATGTGGACCCGCGAACGCGGCGTCGGACCTGTTCGAGCGTGCGCGACCGGGGCGGCGGCCGCAGCGACGGTTTTGGCGGGCGGCCATCAGAGTGGCTGGGACATCGAGATGCCGGGCGGCGTGCTGCATATTGTCCCGGGAAACGCGGAGACGGCTGCTCAGACGCGAGGTCCCGCCATGTTTGTGTGCGCCGGATCGTGGTCGTGCCCGCCGGACGTGTATCCTCCCTTGGCGACATGAGCATGTTGAAACTGCCACAGGTCAGGGTGGAAGGGACATTCGCCGAACTCGGCGAAGGCATCGGCGAGGCGCTGGCAGACGACATTGCCGCCATGATTGATCGGAGACGGGCGGCGGCCGAGGCCTACTTCGGGCTTCGCGGGCGGGGAAGTTTTGACGACATGGCTGCTGCAGCGGGGGAGTCGTTGGAGATCCTCGAAGGCTGGGACGCCGACGGGTGGTGCGAACACACCGCAACCGCCGCGGCGGCAGGCGTTCCGTCGGACGTGTTGTACGCCGCCGCGAACTACAGCGACATGCGTGACCTCGTCACACTCGATGCCGACGCGGATGAAGGATGCACCTCCATCGCGGTTCCGCCGGCTGCCTCCCGGGACGGAAACATCCTCGTCGGCCAGACCTGGGATCTCCATC
>CAZMPA010000230.1:0-3440 GCA_964567915.1 uncultured Isosphaeraceae bacterium
AGACCGGAATGCCATGTTCGTGACACAGTGCGCAGGTCGCCTTGATGTTCTCCATACTGCAGGGCTGGCCGCCCGCCATGTTGACGTTTGTTTCCAGCGAGAGATACGCGATCTTGCCTGCGCCGTGCTCGTCGATGAGACGCTGCAACTTGTCAAGGCATACGTTTCCCTTGAACGGGAAGGTGCTGGCTGGATCGTGCGCTTCGTCCACGATGACGTCTACGAAGCGACCGCCCGCGAGTTCCTGGTGGTACCGCGTCGTCGTGAAGTACATGTTGCCCGGCACGAACTGGCCCGGCTCAATCATGAGCTGGCTGAGGAGGTACTCGGCGCCGCGGCCCTGGTGCGTTGGAATGAACTCGCTGTATCCATACACCTCGCGCATGGAAACTTCGAGGTCGTAGTAGTTGCGCGAGCCCGCGTAGGCCTCATCGCCCAGCATGAGCGCTGACCACTGGCGATCGCTCATCGCGCTCGTGCCCGAGTCGGTCAGCAGATCGATATAGACGTCGTCACTTCGCAGGAGGAAGGTGTTGTGGCCAGCCTCCGCCAGGGCCCGCTCACGCTCGACGCGGGTGGTCATTCGCAGCGGCTCAACCATCTTGATCTTCCACGGCTCAGCCCACGATCGCTTGTTCATCACCGGTCTCCTTGCCCAGAACGGGCCATATCTGGATAGCCCGGTCAGTATATCCGTATTCCAGCCCCAGCCCCAACGACCGCCGGTCACTTTATCTCCTTTGTTTTCAGGCACTTACAAAAGCGGCGTTTTGTAAGTGCCTGTGGCGCAGGCAAATAAAGTGACCGGCGGTCGATGTGTTGGGGTGTTTTTTGGGCTGAGCGGCTCAGAGGGGCTCGAGGCGGGCGGTGAAGTGGCGGAGGACCGGAGGCGACTCGAGCATTCGCATGCCGCGAAGCGACGCGCGGTCCGCAAACACCCGCAGCAGCACCTCGGCAACGTAGTCCACATGGCTCTGCGTATAGGCCCGCCTCGGGAAGGCCAGCCGCACCAGTTCACGCGGCGCCGCCTGCTCCGATCCGTCCGGCTGCTGGCCGAACATGACCGACCCGATCTCGCACCCGCGAATCCCCCCCTCCAGATAGATCGCAACCGCCAGAGCCCAACCCGGATACTCATTCCAGGGAATGTGCGGCAACATCGCGCCAGCATCCAGATACAACGCGTGCCCGCCGGGCGGCGTAATCATGGGAACGCCCGCGGCCGCGAGCCGGTCGCCCAGATAGGCAATGCTTCGAATCCGGTACCGCAGGTAGTCCTCTTCAAGCGCCTCATACAGCCCCACCGCGACGGCCTCGAGGTCGTAACCCGCCAGTCCGCCGTATGTCGGAAAGCCCTCGGTCAGTATCAACATGTTGCGGCACGTGAGCACGGTCTGCTCGTCATTGAGCGCCAGGAACCCCCCGATGTTGGCCATGCCGTTCTTCTTGGCACTCATCGTCGCGCCATCGACTAGCGAAAACATCTCTCTGGCGATGTCAATCGGTGCGCGGCCCTGCTGCCCCTCCTCCCGAAGGTGAATGAACCACGCGTTCTCCGCGAATCTGCACGCGTCCAGAAAGAGCGGCACGCCGTGGCGATCACAGATCTCACGGGCGCCGCGGATATTCGCCAGGCTCACTGGCTGCCCCCCACCCGAGTTGTTCGTCACCGTAATCATGACCAGCGGAACGCGGCCCGGATTGTCCGTGAGCACCCGGTCGAGTCGGGCCAGATCGATATTCCCCTTGAAGGGGTGATCGGCCACACTCGCGGCCTCTTCGCACGGGAGATCCATCGCGAGCCCCTCCCGGTACTCCACATTCGCGCGGGTCGTGTCAAAGTGGGTGTTGTTCAGTACAAGGTCGCCGGGGTTGACCATCGCCCGAAACAGAATCCGCTCGGCAGCGCGGCCCTGATGCGTCGGAATCACATGCTTGAGTCCCGTGATGTCCTTGACTGCAGCCTCGAACCGATAGTACGAGTCCGCCCCCGCGTAGGTCTCGTCCCCCTGCATCATCATGCCCCACTGTTTCGCCGATAGCGCCCCCGTCCCGGAGTCGGTCAGCAGATCAATCAGCACATCGGCGCCGCGAATCGAAAACGGGTTCCAGCCCGACTCACGCATCGCTTCTTCACGGCGTGCGCGCGTCGTCCGGCGGAGCGGCTCCACCGTCTTGATGCGAAAGGGCTCAATGATTGTGTCGAACGGCCTGTCTGTACTCACGGCTGGCTCCTCACGAGAGGAGGCACTGTACTGCCACCGACCGGGTCAGGCGTCGCTGCCGCCCACTGTGAGCGAGGCAACAAAACTCTCGTTCTGGCAGAGCGGAGAGGCGCCTTCCTGATCGATGAGTTGCTGCAGGGTCAGTTGTGCCAGCGCGGACTCAAGCGACCCGATGGCCGTGTCGATCTGGGAGTGCAGCGGGCACAACTGATGGGCATGCTCGCTTCGACCAAGCGGGCACGATTCAATCCGCTGGAGCGGCTCGATCACATTGACAACATCGAGCAGCGTCGTTGACTTCGAGTCGCACCCGATGACAAACCCGCCGTACCTGCCCCGCTGCCCACGCACCATGCCCGCGCGGCGGAGCAGGTTGAGCACCTTGGAGGCGTACTGCTGTGGAATGCGGCCCACTTCGGCCAATTTGGCGCACGTGGTCGGCGTCCCGGCGGCCTCGGTGAGCAGAATCATCATTCTGAGCGCGTATTCAGACGTTGTCGACAACATGCAATCAGTACTCCCGCCCCGTGGGATCATTCGGAGGTCTGGGTCGAGTATACCGGCGTCGGGGCAGCCACTGCATATTCCTCACCACGCAGCCTCGGCACCACCGTCAGCCGAGCGACCGACTCGGACCATCGAATTGGCCGGGACACCCCGAATCCACGAGGTTCCACCATCCGGCCAGGTCACCTGAATGTCCGCGTCTGCGGCGGCGCCAAGGCCGAAGTGCAGGTCGAGCATGTCCTGAGAGAGGTAGGCCGCCTGAGCCCCCACCTGCCGCATCTGACTCATCTCATCGGAGTGAACGCGGACGACGGCCCCGAGCGCCCGCGTGTTGGCCCCATCCTCCCGAAGCCGAACAGTGATCCACCCGCCCGGAGCCGGGGACTCGTTGCGAAACAACCTGGCCGCGCCCCCGTGCTCGACCGTGACGACATCCACGAGCCCGTCGCCGTCAAAGTCGGCCGACGCGCCCCCCCGGCCGACCATCGGCTCTGCCAGGGACGCACACGCGACTGAGCCAATCTCAAAGAAGCCTTCTTCCGGAACCTGCCGAAAGAGCTGCATGCACTGCGGTCGCAGCCGGGAAGCATCCTGCTCATCTTCAAGCGTGTGCCCGTTCACAACCCAGAGATCGTCCAGACCGTCGTTGTCGAAGTCAGCGAACCCGGTCGACCACCCCACCATCTTCAGCGATACCTGTCCGAGCCC
>CAZMPA010000231.1:0-279 GCA_964567915.1 uncultured Isosphaeraceae bacterium
GGCGGCAACTGATCGCGGCGGAACAGGGCGTTCACCATGTCCAGAAGCGGCCAGTAGACCTCCTGCGTCAGCGGTTCGGGCGCCAGGCCTTCATTCAACCACTCGCGTACCGTGGACCGCGCTCCGGTGCGGTCTCCGGTGATGAGCATCGGGAAGAGGCGTTCCACCATCGCCTGGGTATTCACTGGTCGGCTCCTTGAACGTCCGGACGGGTCCGGGGGACTGATCTGTACCGCGGCAACCGTGCCGCGATGTATTCCCCGATTGAGGGACACATCG
>CAZMPA010000231.1:289-3439 GCA_964567915.1 uncultured Isosphaeraceae bacterium
GAGGACAAGCATTCGACTGGCAGTTGTTTTCGCGCGGCTCAAAAACGCCGCTTATCGGCGGCTCCGCGCACTGAATGCGCGGGCGGGCAGGAAGCGTCCGAGAATGGGCGCGTTGATCAGAATGCCGCCGAGCGGGGCGTCCTCGGGAAGGGAATCACGTCGCGTACGTTGGCCATGCCGGTCGCGTACGCAATGGCCCGCTCAAAGCCCAGACCAAATCCGGCGTGCGGAACCGTGCCGTACTTCCGCAGGTCGCGGTACCACCAGTAGTCGTCCGCATCCAGCCCCATTTCGGCGATGCGGGCATCCAGGACGTCCAAACGCTCTTCACGCTGGGCGCCCCCGATGATCTCCCCAATCCCCGGTGCCAGGACGTCGATGGCCGCGACCGTGCGGCCGTCGTCTTTCTGCCGCATGTAGAACGCCTTGATGTCCCGCGGATAGTTCATCACGACGACCGGTCGACCGACGTGCGTCTCCGTCAGCCACCGCTCGTGCTCGCTTTGCAGGTCGATGCCCCAACTCACCGGGAAGTCAAACGAGTGGCCACCCTCGACGGCCTTCTCAAGCAATGCGACGGCCTCGGTGTAGTCCATCCGTTCAAACGAAGACTCCACGAACGCCTCCAGACGGTCAATGCAGGTCTTGTCGATGCGGTCCCGGAAGAACCCCATGTCGTCGGGCAACTCATCGAGGAGCGCCCGAAAGATGTACTTGAGGAAGTCTTCTGCGAGGTCAGCGTCGTCGTCAAGGTCGGCAAATGCGATCTCGGGCTCGATCATCCAGAACTCGGCGAGGTGGCGGGACGTGTTCGAGTTTTCGGCTCGGAACGTAGGCCCGAATGTATACACCTTGCTCAGCGCCAGGCAATACGACTCCACGTTGAGCTGCCCTGAGACGGTCAGGTTGGTCTCGTGGCCAAAGAAGTCCTGCGAGAAATCGAGACCTCCATCTTCACCGCGTGGCAGGTTCTCAAGGTCCAGCGTCGAGACGCGAAACATCTCGCCCGCACCTTCGCAGTCGCTGCCGGTGATGATCGGCGTGTGCACCCAGTAGAAGCCGTTCTCGTGGTAGTACCGGTGTACGGCCTGAGCCAGGCAGTGACGAACTCGGGCAATGGCGGAGAATGTGTTGGTCCGCACCCGAAGGTGGGCGACCTCCCGCAGATACTCAAACGTGTGCCGTTTGGCCGGCACCGGATACGTATCCGGATCCTCGACCCACCCGACGGGCACCACCTCGCTCGCCTGCATTTCGACCGACTGCCCCTTGCCTTTCGATTCCACCAGCACGCCTCGGCACACGACCGAGCACCCGGTAGTCAGCCGCTGCACATCATCGGCGTAGTTGGCCAGGTCTCCTGGTGCCACCACCTGCACGGCATCAAAGCACGACCCGTCATGCACCTGCAGAAACGAGAGCCCGGCCTTGGAGTCCCGTCTGGTTCGCACCCAGCCACGGACCTCAACCGAGTCCCCCAGCCCGCAGCCGTCGCTGCGGAGGATCTGTTTGACGGTCTGGACGGGCGTTTGAGCGGTCATGGCGTGGGGCTCCGGGTTCGGAATCTGGCAAGGGCACGGTCGAGAGGGGCGGAGCATCCTCCCGGGCGGCGGCCGCGTCAAGGGGCCGTGCCGCCAGATCGGCAGGCCGCCAGACGGCGTCGGTCCCCGCTTTGGGCACTATCCCGCCCCCGGATTCCCCTGACCGCCCCGATTTCGGCACGGGGCTTGCAGGACAAGGAGGGCGATCGGTTCGCCCGGAGATCCCATGCGTCACGCCTCAACACAGCCCGGTTCCCGCCTCAATCTGCTCCTCTCCTACGGGGGCTGGAGAGAACATGCCGCGGTGACGCAACTCCCCAGGCTGCTGGAGCCCATGGGCATCCACTCCCTGCAGGCCAGCACAGGCGAGGAGGCCGCCTCCCTGATCCAGAACCAACCTGTCCATATCGCCGTCGTCGACCTGGAGATCCCCCTCGCCTCCTCGGCCGGACGCCGAGTCGCAGGCGGGCCCAGAATCCTGCAACTGCTGCGGCGACTCGACCCGTCGCCCCCCACCATCGTCGTACGGCCGAAGCAGGCAAGCGGACGCGAGGACGCCCGCGGGCTCGTGGCATCGCTCAAAGAGGGCGCCTTCGCGGTCATCGACCGGCCGCTGCACATTGAAGTTCTGCTCGAAACGCTGCGGCGCGTGCTGCGGCGTCACTACATGGATACATGGCCCGCGACCGCGTCGCAGGGCCCCGAGACCACACCCGCCGGCGACACGCCCGGCCATGGAAGGAGCGTTGAGAGATGAAGGTGAAACCCCTCGGAGACAAGGTGCTCGTCAAGCGAGCCGAAGCTGCGGACCGGACCGAGTCCGGCATCTACCTGCCTGAGTCCGCCAAGGACAAGCCGAAGGAAGGCAAGATCATGGCGACCGGCGCGGGACTCCTGAACAAGGAGACCGGCGAGTACATGCCATTCAGCGTCAAGAAGGGTGACCGCGTGCTGTTCTCGTCGTACGCCGGCACCGAAGTCAAGATTGAAGGCACCGAGTACCTGATCATGACCGAGGATGACATCCTCGGCATCATCGACTGAGAAGACCCATGGAACGCGGACCCATTCTGAGTGTGCTCAACGACATGGTCGGCACGTCTGCCGAACTGGACCTCGTGCTCAACGGTGACCACGAGCCGATCGAGCTGCGAAACGTCATAGACGTCGAGGCGCTTCACAGTTCGCACGGCATCCGCATCAGGACGAAGGCCAACACCATCTGGGTCGACGCGAGTCATGTGTCGGCCATGTGGCAGGCCCGAGTCGACATGGAGTAGACCCGAGGTGCAGCATGATCAGGTCAGAACGGCACTCACCGACCTCAACGGACTGCGAGACGTGCGGCTCCGGTTTGAGGCGAGCGGCGACTGCCTGATCAAGAATGCCCTGCTCGTACCCGTCGAGGATGACGGATTGATCAAACTGACGGACGGGGCGACCGAGTATGTCGTCGACGCCGATCGGATCGCGTGGATCGAGATCGGACCCCCGGCGACCACCAGATAACAACACTCCACGCGTTGCGTGGACAGGAAGGAAACAGGAACAGAACCATGACCGCCAAACAGATTGCATACGACATCGACGCCCGTGAGCGCATGCTCCG
>CAZMPA010000232.1:0-3414 GCA_964567915.1 uncultured Isosphaeraceae bacterium
ATGTCGTTGGCGCCGAAAGACAGTGCAAGTTGTCCGACATGAGGGCCCATTGTGCCCCAGGAGGCGCCGATCGAGTAGATGTTGTCGAGCATGAGGCGGCTGATGGCCTGCGTCCGCAGGTAATCGCTCGCGCCCGACATGCGGACCCGGCGGCCAAACTCCGGATGCCCTGACTTCTCGCCGCTTCCGTCAAGCTTTGCCGCAACGTCTCCGGGGAAGTCGCCATCAGCGTCGCGGTCCCACTCCTTCACGCGGCCAAGGGGAGTGTTCTCACGCTGAAACGGCCATGAGATGAACGCCATGTACCGGCCGCCGCCGTCCTGCTCGTAGTCCTGCAACGCCCGGTCCTGCCACTCGCGGACGAGTGACATGTGGTGGATTCGGTCGGCAACACCCTCAATGTGGCCGAACATCATCGTCGCGGACGTGTTCATGCCCAACTCATGGGCGACATGCATCACGGTCAACCACACTTCAGCATCACATTTTCCCAGCCCGATCTTGCGGCGAACCGCCGGAGCGAAGATCTCGCCGCCACCGCCCGGAATCGACTCGAGCCCCGCTGCCTTCAGGCGCGTGAGCACCCACCGAACCTTGTCCCGGAAGGTGGCGCCGGGAGGGTTGAAGAAGTGCACAAACTCCACGACCTCTGGCGGGCTGAACGCGTGTACGTGGACGGTCGGATGGGCGGCGCCAATGTCGGCCAGGAGCGACTCGTACCACTGCAGCGGCAGCTCCGGATTCATGCCACCCTGCATCAGGATCTGCGTACCCCCGATTTCCACAAGTTCTTCGATCTTCGACAGAATCTCCGGCGTCGACAAGGTGTAGGCGTCGTCGGCCCCCAGGTCGCGGCGAAACGCGCAGAAGGTGCACTTCGCCGTGCACACATTGGTGTAGTTGATGTTGCGGTCAATCACGTACGTTCGTATGTGATCGCCGTGCACCGCGCGGCACCTCGCGTCTGCCCACCGGCCGAGTTCAGCAAGCGGCATCTCATGGAAGAGTTGCATCGCCTGCTGCGAAGAGAGGCGAACACCGCCGGCGGCGACATCCGTAAGAAAGGCAGGGTCGGTGGGATTTGCTTCAGGGCGCATCATAATGCTCATGAGGCCCGAGATGATACGGCAGTCGCCATTGAGTAAACACCCTGCCCCCAAGGGAATTCCACGTCTGCCCGGCACGACGGTTCCTGCTACGCTGTGCGGTCGAACAGGAGTCCTTGATGTCCGATCAGAGCACGCTTTCCACCCCTTCCTGCAGCCCCGCGACCTCACTGCCGATCTCCGGACAGGTCTGGCTCAACGGCACCTTGATGCCGATCGAGGAAGCGTCCGTCAACGTTCTGGACCACGGGCTGCTGTACGGCGACGGGTGCTTTGAGGGGATTCGCGTCTACGACGGCCGCATCTTCAAACTGCGGTCCCACCTGATCAGAATGAACGAGTCAGCACGGCTGCTGCACATCGAGCCGCCGTACGACATCGACACCATCGAGCAGGCAGTCCGGGACACCGTCAACGCCAACGGGATTGAGAACGGGTACATCAGGCTGGTGTACACGCGGGGCTGCGGCACGCTCGGGCTCAATCCCTTCACCTGCGCGACCCCCCAGGTGTTCATCATTGCAGCGACCATCTCGCTCTACCCCGAGGAGATGTACGTCGAGGGCATGCCCATCGTGGTTGCCACGCGGCCCCGCATCCCGATCCCCTGCCTGGACCCGCGGATCAAGAGCCTGAACTACCTGAACAACATCCTCGCAAAGGTCGAAGCCATCAAGGCGGGCGTCCTCGAGGCACTCATGCTGAATCACGACGGGCAGGTTGCGGAATGCACCGGCGACAACGTATTCATTATCAAGGACGGCGTCATCACCACGCCGCACACAGACGCCGGCATTCTGCATGGAATCACGCGGCGGTTCGTCATTTCGAACGTCGCCCCATCGCTCGGGTACACCGTGCAGGAGCGGAGAATCGAACTCGATGAGGTGCTTGCCGCCGATGAGGTCTTCCTGACCGGGACCGCGGCCGAGATCATCGGCGTGAGTCGGATCGGGGATGTCACCGTGGGCGAGGGCCGCGTCGGTCCCATCACCACAGCGATGAACGAGGCGTTCCGGCAGCGCGTCCGCACGGATGCCCCCGAGGATTGACGTCTGGGCCACCGCAGGCCCCGTGAATGGGGCAATGAGCAGGCCGGATTCGATCGTATACTTCAGGAGGCCTTCGCTGCGTGCCGATGTACCGGGCACAGGCCAAGGCCCTCTTTGCTCATGAGCACACCGCCAACCCCACAGCCCGACGCCACGCGACGCCTCTTCCTCGGCGGCGCCTTGCTTCTGCTTGGCGGCTGCGCGACCCGCGGCCCTCACCGTGTGGCCGGGCTTCCCGGCCCCATCTGGGACACGCCGCCGACGCCATTGCCAGCCCCGTCGCCCCCGCCCCGCGCAAGCGGCGGCGTTCTGGCTCGATCGTCCTGGGCCAAGGGCCGCCCGATTCCGGCCCGCATGGACCGGATGACCCCGATCAGCCGCATCACCATCCACCACGACGGCATGTCGCCGTTCACCAGCACCGCTCGGTCGGCCGCGACGAGTCGACTGGAATCCATCCGTCGGGCCCACCTTCGCCGCCGCCCGCAACCATTCGGGGACATCGGCTACCACTACGCCATCGACCCGGCCGGACGTGTTTGGGCCGGCCGCCCCGTCTCGTGGCAGGGCGCCCACGTGCGAGCGCAGAATCAGGGCAATCTGGGCATCGTCGTGCTCGGAAACTACGACCAACAGCCCCTCAATTCCGCGCAAAAACAGGCCCTCCTGCGGTTTCTAGGGGACCGCATGAACACCTACGGAATTCGCTCGCCGCGGGTGGCCACCCATCAGGAAATGGCCGCAACGGCATGCCCTGGCGAGAGCCTTCAGGCGTTCATGGTGACGGCCCGAAAAGGCCCCCTTGCCTGAGCCCGAAGTGCCTCCAAATCAACCTGAAACAGGCCCCGTGAACGTATAATCCGCGTTCACTCATGGCAGAAATCACCAATCAGGAATCCGGCGTGGAGGGGGCCGCGTACACCTCCGAGTCGATTCAGGTCCTTGAAGGCCTCGAAGCAGTGCGGAAGCGGCCCGGCATGTATGTCGGCGGCACGGGTCTCAACGCGCTGCATCATCTGGTCTACGAAGCCGTCGACAACTCGATCGACGAAGTCATGGTCGGCCACGCGAGCATCGTCACGGTGCGCGTTGGTGTCGACGGATCGTGCACCGTCAGCGACGACGGTCGCGGTATGCCGATCGACCCGATGAAGAGCGACAACCCGACCATCGACGGCCGCCCGGCCGTCGAGGTCATCATGACCGAGTTGCACGCCGGCGGTAAGTTCGACGGTAACGCGTACAAGGTGTCGGGT
>CAZMPA010000233.1:0-3393 GCA_964567915.1 uncultured Isosphaeraceae bacterium
CAAACTTCACCAGTGCGGACTCCCGAAGAAGATCGCGTTGGAGCTCTATCAACCGTTCATTATCCGCAAGCTCAAGGAGCACGGCCTCGCCGACACCATCAAGTCGGCCAAGCGGATGCTCGAGCGGCGTGACCCGGAAGTGTGGGACATTCTCGAGCAGGTGATCTACCAGCACCCGGTCATGCTCAACCGCGCCCCCACGCTTCACCGCATGGGTATCCAGGCCTTTGAGCCGGTGCTGGTCGAAGGCAATGCCATCACCCTGCACCCACTGGTCTGCACGGGCTACAACGCCGACTTTGACGGCGACCAGATGGCCGTCCACCTGCCGCTCTCGCTTGAGGCACAGGTCGAGACCCACGTGCTCATGCTCTCGACACACAACATCTTCTCGCCGGCCAACGGCAACCCGATCGTGTCCCCAAGTCAGGACATCATCATGGGTATGTACTTCCTCACCTACATGCGTGAGGAACTCATGAAGCCTGAGCACGAGTTGCATGCGTTCCGCGACCTGCCCGAAGCGCTCCTGGCACTCGAACACAAGCAAATCGGACTGCACGAACCAATCGTCGTGCGGCTCTCACGCTTCACGCAGCAGGTCATGAGCGAGAAGGGTGGCCTCGAGCCGATCGGAGAAAACGGACGCGTCGTCACGACCGTCGGCCGCCTCCGATTCGCCGCAATCCTCCCCGAGGGCATGCCGTTCTACAACTGCACGCTCGGCAAGAAGGGCTGCAGCCGCGTCATCGACGACACGTTCAAGTACTGCGGACGTGACGACACGCTCACGCTGCTGGACGACCTCAAGGAGATCGGCTTCAAGACGGCGACCACATCCGGTCTCTCCATCGCAATCACTGACATGCGTATCCCGGCGAGCAAGTCCGACCTCCTCGGCGCCGCCCAGAAGAAGGTCGATGCGGTGGAGCGGGCGTATGGCGCTGGTGCCATCACCGAGCGTGAACGCCATAACCAGTTGCTGGACATCTGGGCCCACTGCCGCGAAGAACTCACCAAGGCGCTCGTCGAAACACTCAAACTCGATCGCCGCGACCTGAGCACGCTCAAGGAAGTCCCGATCGACTCGAACGAGGGCAGCCACTATTTGAACCCCGTGTACCTGATGTCCACCTCGGGCGCCCGAGGCAACGTCAGCCAGATGCAGCAGCTCGCCGGCATGCGTGGCCTGATGGCCAAGCCCAGCGGTGAGATCATCGAAACCCCGATTCGCGCCAACTTCCGCGAAGGCCTCAACGTGCTCGAGTACTTCTCGTCCACGCACGGTGCCCGAAAGGGCCTTGCGGATACCGCGTTGAAGACGGCCGACTCGGGCTACCTGACTCGCAAGCTCTACGACGTCGCACAGGCGGTCGTTGTCACGGAGTACGACTGCGGCACACGCCGCGGCATCTCCAAGCGAGCCATCTACAAGGGCGAGGAAGTAGACGTGCCGCTGCGCGACATCATCATCGGCCGCACCAGCCGCCAGACGGTGATCAACCCGCTCACAGACGAAGTGATCGTCAAAGAGAATGACATCATCACGGGCGAGATCGCAGCCAAGATCGAAAGGCTCGGCATCGACTCCGTGCAGGTTCGCACACCCCTGACCTGTGACACCAGCCGCGGCGTGTGCGCACGCTGCTACGGCATGGACATGTCAACCGGTCAGTTGGTCGAAGGCGGCCTCGCCGTCGGCACCATCGCAGCCCAGTCGATTGGCGAACCCGGTACGCAGCTCACCATGCGGACGTTCCACACGGGCGGTATCGCCTCCCGCAGCCTGACTGAGACCAGCTACCGCGCCGCCCACGCCGGTACCGCCCAACTCCGCGAGTGCCGCGAAGTAAAGGTGGACATCGAGGGCACCGAGCGGCTCGTGGCCCTCAAGCGGCAGGGCGAGATTGCCGTGCTCGACGACCGCGGCCGCGAACTTGAGAAGTACAAAGTGCCTTACGGTGGCATCATCCACGCCTCCGACGGCGACACCGTGGCAAAGGGGCAGGTGCTCATCGAATGGAATCCCCACCTTACGCCGATTCTGGCCGAGGAAACGGGCGTCGTGCGGTTCAAGGACATCGAGATCGGCAAGACAATCCGCCAGGAGTCTGCCAAGGGCGCCGACAAGGACGAGCTCATCGTCATCGAGCACACAGGTGAAATGCACCCGCAGATCCTCGTCGAAGACAAGGACGGGCACATTCTGGACTTCCACCACCTTCCGGCGAAGTGCCGCATCGAGGTGGAAGAGGGCCAGACCATCAACCAGGGCGAGATGCTCGCCAGGCAGCCAAAGGACGTCGCCGGTTCCGCCGACATCGTCGGTGGTCTGCCCCGCGTCACCGAGATCTTCGAAGCCCGAACTCCGAAGGACCCGGCGATCATGTCCACGGTCTCGGGGCGTGTTGAATTGCACGACGACGTCCGCAAGAACAAGATGACGGTCCGCGTCGTCACGGATGTCGAGGAAGAGATCGACCACCATGTCCCCCAGGGCAAGCACCTTCTCGTGCACGCAGGCGACTGGGTGGAGGCCGGAGACCCGCTGACCGAGGGCCCACTCGACCCGCAGGAAATCCTCGAGATTCGCGGCGAAGAGATCGTCTTCAACTACATGCTTGACGAGGTCCAGAATGTGTACCGCGCTCAGGGCGTGCCAATTTCGGACAAGCACATTGAAACGATCCTCTCTTGCATGCTCTCCAAAGTCCTCGTCAAGCGGGCCGGAGACACTGGCATGCTGCCAGAGGAGATCGTCGACCGTCACTTCTTCCGCGGCGCCAATCAGAACGCAGCCGGCCAACTTCGCATCACGGACTCGGGCGACACATCGATGATCGTGGGCGATCTCGTCGACCGAGCCGAGGTCAAGGAAGCCAACGCCATCGCCGAAGCGGAAGGCAAGGCCCCGGCCAAGACCAAGCGTGCCCAGCCCGCTACGGGCCAAACGCTGCTGCTCGGCATTACGAAAGCCTCGCTGCAGTCCGACTCATTCCTCTCGAGCGCATCGTTCCAGGAGACGACCAAGGTGCTCACCGAGGCCTCGCTTCGAGGCGCGGTGGACGAACTGCGTGGCCTCAAGGAGAACGTCCTGCTAGGCCACCTCATCCCGGCCGGCACCGGTTTCCGCCCCTACACCGACATGCGGGTGGAGCGGCTCGCCGAGCCCCCGTCGACCGAGGAGGACGACGCCCGCGAAGCCATGGAGGCCGCCGCCCGGCGGGCTGAAGCGCTCGGCGCCGAGCCCCCCACCGTGATGGCCGCTCCAATGCCCGAGGAGGCAGTCCTGGAGACTGTCATTGCCGGCCCTTCGGGCGAAGGCGAAGAGGTCAGCGAGGACTGATCCTCCCCAATCCGCTGTAACCCCCCGCCGCCCGGCAGCCGATCGCT
>CAZMPA010000234.1:0-3379 GCA_964567915.1 uncultured Isosphaeraceae bacterium
CGGACGATTGACCGAGCCACTTCTGGCTGGACCGTTCGACGACCGATTCCGCCGCGTGTCCTGGGAGGAGGCGCTCGATCGAGCAGGACAGGCCATGCGCCGCACGGATCCGGATCGCAGCTTCTACTACTTCAGTGGACGTTCGTCGAATGAGGCCGGGTTTCTTCTTCAGCTCTGCGCCAGGCTTCGGGGAACCAACAACGTCAACAACTGTTCGTACTACTGCCATCAGGCATCGGGAGTCGGTCTTGCCAGTGTCACAGGATCCGGAACCGCAACCGTTGTGCTGGAGGACCTGAAACAGGCGGACTTCGTGCTGCTCATGGGCGCCAACCCTGCGAGTAACCATCCGCGGTTCATGAGAAGTCTCGTTGAAGTGCGCCGCCGCGGAGGTGTCGTAATCGTTGTCAACCCGCTTCGTGAACCGGGCCTTGTGCGATTCAAGATTCCGAGCGACTTTCGAAGCATGCTCAAGGCATCACAGATTGCAGATATCTACGTCCAGCCTGCAGTCGGCGGTGATTCGATGTTTATGGTTGGCGTGACCAAGGCGCTCCTGGAACGTCAGCACGTCGATCGGGAGTTCCTCGACGCTCATACGGATGGATGGGACGCATGGGCCGAGCGGATCGCATCGACGCGCTGGGACGACATCACGCGGGAGAGCGGTGTGGAACGCCCCATGATTGAGCGTGTGGCCACGGTCTATGCCGCTTCCAAGCGAGCGATCTTCGCCTGGGCGATGGGTCTGACGCACCATGAGGCTGGCGTGCGAACGGTGCAGATCCTGGGATCGCTGGCAGCCGCGAGAGGGATGGTTGGTCGACCAGGATGCGGCCTGCTTCCACTTCGCGGCCACTCCAATGTGCAGGGCATCGGCAGCATGGGCGTCGTTCCGGCGCTCAAGGAGGCCTGGGTGGAGGCGATGCGACGACGATGGGGCGACGTTGTTCCACAAGGCGAAGGACTTGACACGCTGGCCTGCATGGAGGCAGCGCACCGGGGCAGCATCGATCTGGCGGTGTGTCTCGGAGGAAACCTGTTTGGGAGCAATCCTGATGCAGCATTTGCGGCCGAGGCCATGCAGCGAGTCGGGACGGTGGTTCATCTGAGTACGACGCTCAACACCGGACATGTGAGGGCGCGAGGGCGCGAGACCATTGTGTTGCCCGTACTCGCCCGCGATGAGGAGGCACAAGCAACGACACAGGAGAGTATGTTCAACTTTGTTCGAAAGAGCGACGGTGGGCCAGCCCGTCATGACGGTCCCCGGGCCGAGACGGATGTCATTGTAGAACTGGCGCTCAGAGGCATCGAGCAGCCGGGATCGGTTGATCTGACTTCCTTGCGAGCACACTCGGAGATTCGTGCGGCCATGGGATCCGTCGTTCCCGGCTACGGCGCAGTGACGCGAGTCGACTCGGGAGGGGACGAGTTTCAGATCGAAGGTCGGACGTATCATGAGCCTGCGTTCGCGACTCCAACGGGCAGGCTTCATATTCACAACGTCGAGATTCCCGTACCCGCTCCGATCGGGGAGCGTCAGGTCCGGGTTGTGACGATACGAAGCGAGGGGCAGTTCAACACTGTGGTGTATGAAGAAGAAGATGTCTATCGAGGCGTCAAGCGGCGGGACACGGTGCTTTTGTCTCCAGACGACATGGATGCGTGGGGGCTCGTGGACGGCGATGTCGTTGACGTGAGTACTGACACGGGGCGAGTGCGAGTCACGGCGAAGGCCTTTGATATGCCCCGTGGTACGGCCGCGATGTACTTTCCTGAGTGCAACGTCATTGTGCCGCGGCGGGTTGATCCGGCGAGTCGTACGCCAACCTTCAAGGGTTTTGTGGCGAGCGTCTCTTCGGCGATCGACTTGTAGTTGCTACCTGCGGCCCACAAGAAGATCTGCCCGAACCTCGATTCCCCGAACACGGCTTCGAAGGGCTTCGCGATTGGGTGCATACTGCTCGGCGATCTTGAGATCGACGAGTCCGGCCTCAACGAGATGCGCGAGGCTTGCTGTGAAGTCATGCATGCCCGACTCCCCTCCCGCCAGGAGCGCCGAGAGGTCTTCTTCGTGCCCCTCTCGAATCCGATCCATGACCGTGGGCGATGAGAGAAGCACCTCCGTGGCGGGGACCCGCTGGAGATCGTCGGGCGCGGCCGGAAGCAGCCGCTGCGCCATGATGGCGCGAAGGCCGACGGCAAGGCTGGATCGAATGAACCCGTGGTCTGACGTTGGAAAGAACTCGAGAATGCGGGCGAACGCCTGGATCGTATCGGCGGTGTGGAGTGTGCAGTACACGAGATGACCCGTCTCGGCCGCCTGAATGGCAGCGAGCATCGTCTCGCGGTCGCGAAGTTCTCCGATCATGAGAATGTCGGGGTCCTGCCGCACGGCCGAGCGCAGCGCTGTGGGGAAGTCTGGCACATCCAGTCCCACCTCTCGCTGGCTGATGTATGACTTGACTGGTGTGAATACGAACTCAATCGGATCCTCGATGGTGACGATGTTGCAGTGCCGGACGCGATTGACGTGGTCGATCATCGCTGCGAGTGTCGACGACTTTCCGCTTCCGGTGACGCCGCACACGATGACGAGACCCTCGTGGGTGTCATCGGTGATGTTGTGATAGGCCGGAGGTAGGTGGAGCTGCTCAAAGTCAGGAATGACCGGCTTGACGCGGCGAATGGCGGCGTGCAGAGCGCCCGCTGATCGAAACACGCTGCACCGAAACCGCTGGCCCCGGTCATCGTGATACGAAAAATCAACGCCTCCCCGATCCTCCATGGACATGGTCAGATCATCCGGAACAATCTCAAGCAGCATGCGCTCGGCGTCCTCGGGCGTCAGGGCGGGCGACTGCAACGCGTGCAGTTTTGAGGCGACGCGGAAGACGGGTGGCGATCCAGGCTTGATGTGGAGATCGCTGGCGTCATACTCAGACATGGCCATGAGCAGACGGTGCAGATCGAGATGGTCACTCATGGCGGCCTCCTTCCCCGGAGTGTCAGGCCTTCCTCACCCCGCAGGGTAGCAGGCAGGCCAATCGGAGTCTGGCCCGGACCATGCCGGCATCTGGGCCAGGGTTATCCCCCATCGCGACGAAACTCACCGGGCAGGTCGGTCGGCGAGTTGACGTTGTGAATGGACGCCGGAGGCGTCAGGTTCCTGGGCGGTTCCGCGGCGGTTCCGCGGCGGTTTCGGGCCGGCGGTTCCCCGTCCGGCGGTTCCCCGGCGGTTCCGCGAGGCGGTTCCGCGCGAGGCGGTTCCGGGCGGTTCCGGGGCGGTTCCGGGGCGGTTCCGCGGGGCGCTTCCGGACACCCACCGCCGGGCCGATCCGGACGAGGCGGATCCGCACACCCACCGAGGCCGATC
>CAZMPA010000235.1:0-3368 GCA_964567915.1 uncultured Isosphaeraceae bacterium
CGCAGCCGAGTTGTCGCTGGAGCAGGCCATCACCCTCCAGCAGGACGACCCCGCCCGAGCGGGCGGCGTCGCCAAGTCGCTCGCCCGCCTGAGCGAAGTGCGGCTTGACCGTGATGGCGACCGCGAAGCACCGGCCCCACTACTCGCCCCCGCCGTCGCCGCAGACCAGGACCTCTATGAAGCGCACTACAGACTGGCGAGACTGCTCCGCCAACTCGGCCGGGACGCCGCGGCCAACGCAGCCGACGCCGCCGGACGCGCAGCCGAGGAACGCGCAGCGGCGCAACGGGTTCGGCCATGAAGGGCGTCTGGATTCTGCCGCTGTGCGCCGTCGCGTGCGATCAGTCGCCCATATCGGGGACGGTCAGCCTTGTGGATGTGACGGCGCAGACCGGCCCACACTTCACCACGACCTGCGGGGCCGACCCCTCCACCCAAATCGTCGAAGTCAACGGACCCGGCGTCACGCTGTTTGATGCCGATGGCGACGGCGACCTCGACATCTTCATCGCCAATGGCGCCACCATGGATGCGCCCGAGCACGGCCCGGGCTCGCGGCTGTTTACGAATCAACTCGCCGAGACCGGATCGCTTCGGTTCAAAGAAGCCGCCGCCGGCATCACCCTGACCAGATGGGCGACGTCCGCAACCGCCGCCGACATCGACGCCGACGGCGACCCGGACCTCTACGTCACGTGCATTGGCCCCGACGTGCTGCTTCGCAACGACGGAGGCACGTTCACCGACGTGACCGAACAATCAGGCATCGACGTCCCGAACTGGTCCACCGGCGCCGCGCCTGGGGATGTAGACGGCGACGGCGACATCGATCTCTACATCACGCGATACGTAGACTGGGGCTTCGCCGCGCCGCCTGTGCCGCCCGTCGACTTTCGGGGCCAGTCAGTCCTGGCCGGACCAGCGGGGCTGACGCCGCTTGCCGATGTGCTGCTGCTCAATGACGGCTCGGGCAGGTTCACGGCGGCGACCACGCCAGAGGCGGCGCCGGCCTACGGCCTCAACGGCGTCATCCTCGATGTGGACGCGGACGGCGCTGCCGAAATCCTCGTCGGCAATGATGGCATGGCAAATCACCTGCTGGAGTTCAAGGACGGTCGCTGGCATGACACGGCTATGCAGCGCGGCTTCGCCACCAATATGGCCGGCGCCGAACAGGCCACGATGGGCATGGCAATTGGCGACGTCAACGCCGACGGTGCCGCCGATGTCTTCACAAGCAACTTCTCAAGTGACACGAACACACTGCTCGTGCAGGAGGACGGCCAGTTTGTCGACCGCACGAACCGATACGCCATTGGAGGTCCGAGCAGGCCGCGGCTCGGTTGGACCAGCCGCTTTGTGGACCTTGATCACGATGGCGACGAGGACCTGTTGACCCTCAACGGACACGTCTACCCGAATGCCTCGCCCGCGGCGATGGACAGCGACTATCGCCAGCGACCACTGCTGCTGCTCCGCGAGGGCGATCGGTTCATTCCGCATGTGCCCACGTCCGGTTGGCTGGCGGAACCACGCGTCGACCGCGCCGCCGCGTTTGGCGACCTCGACGGCGACGGCGATTTTGACATCGTCACTGCCGAGTTGCACGGTCCGGTTCGCGTCATCGAGAATCGAGCCAGTCACCCGGGTCGCCGCGGCGTTGTGCGCGACCTTCCTGATGCGCTGCCGGGCACCGCCCACGCGATCGACGGCCGCACCTACTGGCTCCTCCCCACCGCCGACTTCCAGGGCTGCTCGGCGCCGCAGATCCATACCACTACCACGCGAGATCGCTGAGGTCTCCGCTCAGCACGCGCCCCAGGCCGCAAGCACCGCCAGCAGATCATCGGCATCGGTCGTGCCGTTGCCATCGACGTCACCTCCGGGGCCGCCCCAGCCCGCGATGATGGCCAGCAGATCATCCACGCCAGCCACGCCATCGCCGTCGAGATCGCCGATGCATTCGCAAGTGTCCGGAACACCATTGCCGTTCACATCATCAACGTCGCCCGACGCAATCTCGCAGCTGTCGATCCGCATGTTCGCATTGCAGTCTTCGTCCGAGGCCGGCATGACGTCAAACGCCACGGTGTCGGGCGAGAGCTGATCGAGGATGTAGAAACTCCGCTGGAAGAGACCGGTTTCGAGGTGATAGCGCTGCAGCGCGGTGTTGCTGCCGGTCGTGGCCACGAGCACGTGCCCGCCCGGGCCAATCATGAGTGGTCCGGGATCGAGCAGTTGCCAGTAGCCCTCGGCCAGTCCACCGGTGTCCCACTGTCCAAGATGAGCGCCGGTGTCCAACACGTAGGACTCAATCGTGTCACCTTCCGCATCCGAGATCAGCAGCATGCCGTCCGGATGCACCAGCAGGCCGCGCAGGTCCTCCACGCTGCCTGTCTCCAGCACCACGCCGAGGAGTTCGCCGGAGTCTGGATGGTGCCTTCGGACCTGTCCGCGGTTCAGCCCAACGAGCAGTTCACCAGCGGGGGTCAGATGCAGCGAGGTCGGCGCGTCGAGCGATTCGACGAGCGGGCCAAGGGGCGTGCCGTTTTCGGCGTCGAACCTCAGCACCGCGCCGCTCTCCTGGCACGCGACGAGCAAGGCGCCGTCATGCTCGAGCATGGAGCGCGGACCGTCCAGGCCGGTCGTGCCGGGCGGCGCGAAGTCGCCGATGAGCTCGCCCGTGCCTGCGTCCACCTCCAGCACACGGTCCCCGGTCAGATCCGTAATCAGCACACGTCCGCTCTCCAGCACGAGCAGACCGCCGGGCGATTCAACAATGTGCGCGGGGCCCGACACCATCGGCACCCCTGTCAGCGGGTGCATGGCGACCACTCGCCCCTCCCCGCCGCTGAGCAGCCAGATGTTGAGCCCGCCGCCGAGTTGGGCAAGGTCTGCCGTCCCGTCGCCATCGCAGTCCTCGCATGCGTCGAGCATCATGTTTCGGTTGAGATCCAGCGTCATGTCGTCCTGAATCTCGTTGTAGTCCGCCTGACCATTCGCGTTGCAGTCCAGTTGGCACTCGTCGGGCACGCCGTCTCCCCAGAGATCGCCGCTGAGGCCAATGCCGATGTCGTACTGGTCGGGCATGCCGTTGCCATTGCAGTCGGGTTGGCACTCGTCGGGCAGGCCGTCCATGTCGACGTCGACGCTCGTGCCATCCGCGATGTCGGTTGGGTCGAGCTGTCCGTTTCCGTTGCAGTCCTGGCAGTCATCCGGCACGCCGTCAAGATTCGCATCGACGCTGCCCCCCCCGGTGATGTCGTCCATGTCGTCGATGCCATTGCCATTGCAGTCGACGTACAGGCACTCGGACTCTTCCAGATGCGCTCGCATGGCGGCGGTCGTGAAGGTATGAAACCGCATGT
>CAZMPA010000236.1:0-3368 GCA_964567915.1 uncultured Isosphaeraceae bacterium
GTGACGGCACCATGCTCGTCTGCAACGACGACTGCGGTGGCGCCAACAACGGCCTCAGTTCCGAGCTCGCGCTCGACCTCGTCGCTGGTGACAGCGTCGTGATCCGCGTCGGTTCGTTCGCTGAGGGTGGCACTGGTACGGGCGTCCTGAGCGTCTCCTGCGAAGAGCCGCAGCCGGGTGCTTGCTGCCTTGGTCCCAGTGATTGCCTTGACGGTCTGTATCCCGCGGACTGCGCCGACTTCGGCGGAGAATTCATGGGCAACGGCACCGACTGCACCACCGTCATGTGCGGTGCTGCGGGCAACACCTGTGACGAAGCCGTGGCCTTCGCCGACGGCGGCAACTCGTTCGACACGTCAAACGCCACGGACAGTGGCTATGGCGAGCCGGATGACACGCAGTGCGATGGCACCTACCTCGACTGGACCGGCAGCCCTGACACTTGGGGCCGCTATGAGGTCTCTGGCGACGGAACCGTGTCCATCAGCCTCTGCGATGCGTCCTCGTATGACACGTCGCTCGTGCTCTACTCGGGCGCCGATTGTGGCTCGCTGACGCAGGTCGCCTGCAACGGTGACTCCACGGTCGAGACCGGATGCCAGAGTTACTACTCCGGCATCTATGACCATCCGGTCGCTTCCGGCGATGTCCTGTACATCCGCATCGGCGGTTGGCAGGGCGCCACTGGTCCTGGTACCTGCACCATCACCTTCACCGGTGCTGGCGCGACGGGTGCCTGCTGCGTAGCCGGCGATTGCATTGGCGATGATCTCACCGCCGGTGACTGTGCCGACTTCGGTGGCATGTGGTACGTAGGAAGCATGTGTGCCGACGTCGATTGCCCGCAGGATGTCTCCTGCAACACCGGCAACGGCGAGAGCCCGACCGGCATTGATGGTGCTTGGACGGCTGGTACTTCGGACACTGGTTCGGGTTACCTCCGTGCAGCCGACGTCTCCGCGAACAGCGTCTCCGAGGCCACGGTCTACGGTCTGGCGTTGATCTACAGCGGTGGCTGGGGCGATTGCGCCACGCCTGACGCGATGAATGTGGCCATGGACGTCATGGACGCTGGCTACAACACGCTCGCTTCGGCGGGTGGCGCGTACGGAACCACCAACCTGGTCTATGCGGGTGTCTACACCCTGTATAGCTGGACCGCGGCCCCGGGTTATGCCGGTGCAGCTGGTGCCCTGTCGACCTACTCCGGTAGTGCCGGCGAGGGTGAGTGCTGGTTCCTCTGGATGTCGTCTGATGCGGGCACCTCTGCCATCAACGACGGCACCGGCTGGGTCGCCGAAGCGTTCGGCGTCAACTACTGCATCACCGAGTGATGTAGTGGACGACACGGACCCGATCACCCTCGGGTGATCAGATCCAACGTTCTCTGCAGCCCCCCGATCCTCGGATCGGGGGGCTGTCTCTTTTCCGCTCCCCACACCGCGCTCCCCACACCGCGCTCCCCACACCGGACACCCACCCACCCCCTGCCGCACTACTGGACACCCACCTCATTGCACTACTGTGCACTACTGGACACCCACATCATTGCACCTCGCCCAGGCGTCAGCGTCAACGTCAAGGCTGCGTCAAGGCTGGACACCCACCCGCAATGAACTTTCAAGCACTCCAGCGGTGGCCCATTCATTCCCGCGTCGCCCGCCTCAGGATTCATAGGTGTTGGGTCCCAACCGCCAAAGGGGCCAATGCATCCCGACCACCGCGCGAAAGGAGATGCTGACAGCACCGCCACCATGAGGCAGCTTCGAGCACGCAGCTGAGGCGCTCACCCACCGCTGGGGGCTGCCTAGCTGCTTGTCTGGATTGACCCCCGGGGTCTACTCCAGCGCGTCAAATGGGCTACAGATCCATCGAGCGTGCCGGCGAGCCACCTCAGCGGCCATCGCGGAGACCCCGCCAATGGCGGTCCCCCTCAGATCATCCCAACACCGCCCCAATGCAGCCAACCACTGCCTTGTGCTGAGCCCGAGCCTGTCGAGGATTGGCTCAAGTGAAGCCTTTGCCGCCTTCTTACCTGGCACGCGTCTGCGAGACCAGCGATCGACTTCGGCCACATATTGAGCATCGGTGAATCCAGGGATGGAAGCGAGAGGCGTTGAAATCTGTGATGGCCGACCCAATGCCGCGGCAATTCGGTCGCCAATCGAACCATGCTGTATGTCCTCCAGTCGATCTGCTACACCTGCTCTTACGGCATTGAGATCGACATACACGGCGACCGTGACTAGGGCATCCTGATCCAAAACGGCAAGGCTGCGAAACCTCCCATCCCAGAATCGACCCTTGCACCCATCTTCCGTATTGGCCCGCCCCGCGATTGGCTCCTTGAGCTTGGCATTGAACCAACTTAGGCATGAGAGACGCCGCCGCAATTCTACAATCCGATCTGGCTTGCTCAGCTCCAACTCGATCTCTTGATCGGTTGGCTCACCGTCTGGATCAAGTCCCTTTGCCACTCGCTTCCACCTGCACGGACAGATCTTGAGGTATCGACGTACCACCTCCCGGTCCGTCCATCCTGCCACGGTGTCAGGCCGAATTCCAACAAGGACGTGGATGTGGTTACCAAGGATCTGAAAAGCATAGATGTCAACAGCCATCAAGGAAGAGAGGAATTCCAACCGCTCTTGCAACCAGCGCTTTCGATGAGCAAACTGCCCATCGCAAAGGAGGGCTCGGCGGACGCACCGACTGATGCAGTGGTACACACCTGGACGATTAGGATCTACGAGGACTCTTCGCGGTGTTGGCACTCTGTTCTCCTTCAAGCTTTCGCTCTTCGGGAGAAACACTAAGAACGCGATGGCGACTCACTGTTAAGAACTGCGAAAACGCCCGTTAGGTGGGTGTCCACCAAGGAGCAACCACTCCGAGGGATCACCGACCTGCAGGGTCACCCGAGGTTTCGCCAAGTCCCTTCAACGTGCGCAGAGTTCGCTTCACCCACGCCTCGGATACTCCTACTTCGGCATCCAGAACCATGCCGTCCGGCCCAACCAGGATGAGATAGGGCACACCAGTTACCGCCCACTTTGTCTGAATCGTCTCGTCTGGAGCAACAACTAGCGGAACTGTCAGCCCAGCCCTTTTCCACATGCCTCCCGCTGTTTGCCGACGCGCCGCCAACTCTGGCTCTTGCTCCAACACATCCACCGCCACACACACCGCATCAACAGCCTCGTCATCGGACTGCAGGGCTCGGTGCAAGGCTTCCAACTGGTCCACGCCCCCGCGGCTGGCATTGGCCCAGGACGTCCAGAAACAAAGGACAACAGGCCTCCCTGCCTGGTCGCTCAGCCGCCAGGGATCCCCGTCGGGCGAAACGGCGACGAGCGCAGGGGCCTTCT
>CAZMPA010000237.1:0-3330 GCA_964567915.1 uncultured Isosphaeraceae bacterium
AGTCTGCACGCTGGGCGTCCAGCACGAGCGGTGCCCTTCGCCCCAGGATTCAGGGAGTTGCAGCAGGCCGCCGACGAGCGTCTCGCCGTCCATGAAACACCAGTAGGGAGGATTGGTCGTGGCGGGATGATCCACCGCAGTCCATCCAAGAAGATCGGCGTAGAACGCCTTGGCTCGCTCAACATCGTTGCTGGCCAGCTCCCACCACCCGAAGGTTCGATCTCCGCTTGGGTTGACGCCGTCGCCGCCTTCGAAGAGCGAGAAGACGGCGCCGGTTGGATCGGTGACGACGCAGAACTTGCCGGGCGGTATGGCGGTGACGGGTACACACAAGGAGCCATCGCATTCGGCGACTCGGGCTGCGTAGGTGTCGATGTCCTTGACGGCGACGTAGCTCATCCAGTGTGCGGGAACCCCGTCGGGCCACTGCGCATCCATGGCCATCATGCCAGCGATCTGCGCATCACCCGACGTGAAGATTGTGTAGTTGAACCCTGGATGCTCCTGCTCTTCTCTCGACCAGCCAAAGAGATCGCTGTAGAAGGCGCCGGCGGCAGCTGTGTCCCGTGTGGTGCACTCCTGCCAGCAGAACTGCCGTGCGGTGATTGGTTGCATGGTGATCGTGTCAGTGGTCATCGTGATCCTCCTCTCCCCGGACGCCAACCGGCCACCCTCCCACGGTGGCCCCATCGTGTCAAGCATCGGGGGATGGGGAGGCTATCGCCGCCGGCGGCGGCTCCCGATGCCGCATATGGCCGCCAGGGCGATCGATGCAGGCGCCGGTATCAGCAGGCCCTCAAGCGAGGGTGGAATGGCCGAGTAGTCCTCATTGAATCCGTTGTACCAGCCAGAAATCGATCCGTTCGAGATCGATGTGTAGTTGGTGCCGGCAGCGGCATCGGTCCAGTTTGGGTCACCCCCGAAGACATCTCCGAGCGAGTGAGACCAGTACAGGTCAGGATCGCCTGCCGGGCTGCCGTAAGCAAAGTTGTTGACGAAGATTCCCGACCCCCAATCCGTCCAGTCGTACATGAGACCCGCAGCGGAATCGAGCGCGAGCAGCATGTCGTGCACGGTCGCATCACCATCCCACGCGTACGACCACGCGTACGTGGGATAGTTCGTCGCCGAGAAGTCGATGACGACATACGCCGTGTTGGAACCTGACCCGACTTGATGCCACTCGGGGATGTCAAACATCAGGTCGGCGGACGCCGTCGACGCAATGGTCAGCGACAGGCCTATTGAACAGAATCGCAGCGGTTTCATGGAAAACCTCCCGGCCCGTGTCTCGCGGGCCGCGCAGGGGAACGGGCAGGTCTTCCGGCTGTGACCCGTCATCCGGTCGTCTTCCCATCCCACAGGGGGGACAGTGACGGTGACCGGAGGTCCGACCGTGGCTGGTCGGGGGGCCGTACGGCGGCGGCACCGCGGTGGACTGACCCGCGATCGCGGGCGTACCACACTTCCCTCTTCGCCGTCCATGCAGGCACACGCCGCGTGGAGGGAACCTCGTTCCAAGTCTGAGAGGATAGTGCCTCAACTGCCGGCGGCGTCATACTTTCTGCGGTACTTGTCGCGGAGTTGCGTATGGCGGCTTTCAAGGTCGATCCGGCGACCGTCAATCCACGCCTCTTCCACCCTGCTGCGAATCTGCAGTGGGTCACCGGTCGTCACGATGAGCGTCGCTGCCTTGCCAGGCTCGAGACTCCCGAGTTGATCCCCGACGCCGAGAATCTCCGCCGCGTCAATGGTGATCGATCGCAGGCCCTCTTCCGGTGTCAGCCCGTTTGCCACGGCTGTGGCGGCGTGGTGGGGGAGGTTTCGCAGGTGGGCGGGGCGGTCGCGGGGGCCGATGCAGAACCGGACGCCGGCATCGCGGAGTCGCGCGGGCAGCGTGTGCGGTTCGTCCGGGTCGCGGTTTCGGCTGCGGGGATAGCGGTGAACGCCGCGGACGATGACGGGCACGTCTTCCTCCACGAGCAGCGCCGCAACTTCGTCGGCTTCTTCGCCGCCGAGAATGATGGGCTCAAGGCCGCGCGATGTGGCCCAGCCGACTGCGGTCGCAATCTGCCCGGCAGTCGATGCCTTGATCAGGACGGGTTGGTTTCCAGCGATCGCCGCGCTGAGCGCTTCGGCGCGGCTGTCGGGTGGGAGGTTGGGGTCGGCTTCGGCAGCTGCCAGCCACGACTCGGCGTTCTCAAAGTACGCGTCGATGGCGTCGATGTGCTTCGACGACGCATTGCCACCACGGCTAAGTGACGGCCATTCGATCACCAACGCCGCCGACGGAACGATGGCAAGGTCTTCCCAGTCCCATCCGTCAAGCCGAATGAGGGCTGCCTGTCCGGGCATGCGGCCGCCGTCCGGCACGGACAGCGCGGTGAGCACACCTGCTGCGCGAGAGACTGGAATCAGGTCGCTGTCCGGATTGAGCGCGACGACGGCCTTTGCCTCCGGCGTGAAGGAGCCGAGTTCGTCGTGGTCGTGCGTGACCTCCGCCATGCCGGTTTCGACGAGCCCGAGGATTGAGTCCGCAGCGATGAGGCCGGGGTAGACGTGTCTGCCTTCAAGATCGATGACGGTTGCGCCATCGAGGCGCGGGCGGTCGCCTCGGCCGACGAGTGTGATGTGTCCTTGCTCAAACGCGATCCATCCGTCCTCGAGAGGAGGGGCTGTGACGGGGTGAATTGTTGCGCCCACCAGAAGCGTTGTGCCGGACTCGGGACCGGCCGGCACTTGTCGTGACTGCGCCAGGGCGGTCGTGACACACGCGAACGTGAGGGCTGGAGCGAGTCGTCGCATGAGCAGCGTCATTGCTGGTTCTCCGTGTGTGTGTGGCCGGCGGGAATGCCACAGCATCCTCGGTGGTCGTCGGCGTGATCCAGATAGGGATTCATCGCCCATGCCGGCGTGGCCTTCTCCTCGGCTTCCTCGGCGGGCGATGGCGGTTCACCGAGACTCTCATGGAGCACCAGTTCGACCAGCCGCGTCCGCTCCGCCGCATCTCTCGCCGCAAGGGCAGCGTCTTCCTCGCGATCGAAGTATCGGCATCCGTCAATCCACGTCTGCATGCACAGGCTGTAGGAGTCGAGCGGGTCCCGGTTCCAGACGACGAAGTCTGCATCCTTGCCAGCAGCGAGTGATCCGGTTCGGTCGTCAATTCGCAGTTGCCTGGCAGGATTGAGCGTGACGAACTTGATCGCTTCCTCCGGAGAGAGCCCGCCGTAGCGAACGGCCTTGGCCGCTTCATCGTTCATGCGGGTCGCCAGTTCGCTGTCGTCGCTGTTGAATGACACGACGACGCCCTGGTTGTGCATGATGGCGCCA
>CAZMPA010000238.1:0-2775 GCA_964567915.1 uncultured Isosphaeraceae bacterium
ACGAGGTCCTCAAGCGTCCCGGAGTCTTCGCCAAGCGTGTCCGCAATGGCCTCCAGCCCGGCTGGCCCGCCCTCGTAGGTCTCTGCCAGCACTTTCAGGTAGGCCCGGTCCAGCGGGTCCAGGCCGAGGTCGTCCACGCCCTCCAGTTGCAGGGCCTCCGCTGCCATTGCTGCCGTGATGATGCCATCGCCGCGTACCGCCGCGTAGTCCCGAACCCGACGCAGCAGCCGCAGACAGATCCGGGGCGTCCCTCTGGACCGCGCGGCCAGCAGGGCACGCGCTTCGGCCGAATCAAGCGGGATACCCATGCGGGCGGCGGCCCGATCGAGAATGGAGTCCAGATCGTTGTGCTGGTAGAAGTCCAACCGGTGGGCGATCCCGAACCGGCTGCGGAGCGCTGCGGTGAGCAGCCCGGCGCGGGTCGTCGCGCCAATCAGGGTGAAGGGCTTGAGGTTGTACGTCACGACGCGGGCGTGCATGCCGCCATCCAGCGTGAAGTCGATCTTGAAGTCTTCCATCGCCGGATAGATGTACTCCTCGACGGCGGCGGGGAGTCGGTGAATCTCATCGATGAATAAGACATCTCCGGGCTGCATGCGAGTGAGCGTGCCGACGAGATCGGCGCCTTTGGTGAGGGCCGGCCCCGACGTGACGTAGGCGCGGGCGCCCATCTCCTCGGCGACGATGTGGGCGATTGTTGTCTTGCCGAGTCCTGGTGGCCCGTGCAGGAGCAGGTGCTCCATGGGGTCGCCTCGCGTGCCCGCCGCCTCCAAAGCGATGCCGAGCCGGTCCTTGAGTTGGGGTTGACCCACGAACTCGTCGAGCCGCCGCGGTCTCGGGGCGCCAACCCGCTCGGGCGGGTCGGTGGCGTGCGTGTCGGGGGTGACGATGCGATCCCGGGCCATGGCTACTCCTCGTCCGGTGGCTGGAGCGTTCCATTCCGCCAGACGACCTGCAGTGTACGTCCCTCCTGTCTGAGGGGATCGAGCAGCGAGCGGATGATGTCCTGCTGCCACGGGGCCCGGCCCGGCACGTCGTGAGCCCCGGTGAGGTACCAGTGGGCCAGCTCGGCGCGGGACAACACCAGCCCCGGCGCGATGCCGGCGGAGATCGCCGAGGCGCAGAAACCGTGCCAGAGCCCGTCGATGGCCACGCGATCCGCCGGAAGTTCTTCACGCGGCTGCGGGGCCACCGCTTGATCGGTGGCTTCCTTTGCCGCGGCGATGGTCTCAAGAATGGTCTGCCCATGCTTGGCGGTCACGGGTCGGGGCATGCCTTTGATGCGAGACATCGCATCGATCGATTCGGACCGATCTCTGGTCAGGGCAAGCACGACGTTGTCGGGGAGCACGCCGCGGGGCGGACGGTTGACGTCTCGCGCAATCTCGTCGCGAAGCGAGACGATGGCAGCGAGCACGCGGCGTTCCACTGGTCGGAATCGTCGCGAACCGGCAATCTTTCTGGCCTGGCTCTCGAGATCGTTGACGTGCCAGTCGGAATCTTCGAAGCACGCAAAGGAGGCGTGTGCCCGCTCGGTATGGCCAAGTGACTCAACGCGATCTGCAAGAAAGCTGTGCAGCAGTGGCAGATACCGCACATCGTCGGCGGCGTACCGGCACTGGCGTCGAGACAGCGGCCTGGCGTCCCACGCCGTGAATGTCATGCCCGGCGGCATGGGGGCGTCAATGGCGCACTGCACCGACTTTGTCAGCGAACACGGCCAGGGAAGGTTCGCCATGCCCGCAAGAACCTGCGTGTCCACGACCCGATTGGGGGGTTGGCCGAGCAGCCGCGTAATGATTTGGAGATCCTGGCGGCCCGCATGCACGATGGTGGTCCGGTCCGGAGATGCGAGCAGTTGCAGGAGCGGCGTCAGGTCCTCGAACTCAAAGGGGTCCACGAGGAAGACACGATCGCGGGTGCCGACCTGAATCAGGCACAAGCGGGGGTAGTAGGTTTCTTCGCCGATGAACTCGGTGTCGTAGGCAACCTCGGTGTGCTCGCCGATGTGGGCAAGTACCTCTTGGAGGCCTGCCTCGTCGGTGACGAGCGTCGCCGGGTCTCCGGGCACGAGGTCGTGTTGCGGAATGTCGGCGAGGGCGGACTGCTCGGCGTGCGAGGCTCGATGCTGCCGATCCCTGCGGCTGCGGAGAGATCGTCCGCGACCGGACTTGGAGGGACCTGTGCTCATGGGCCCGCAGGGTACTGCGCCGCCCCCGACTGCGAGTGTGGTGCTGCCGGCGGTCCGGACAATTGACTGGCCGGACGCCGCGGGGGCGTCCGGCCTGTGTTGGTTTGAAACCGGTGTGATCGGCGAGGGAACTCAGTAGTCCATATCGCCGCCGGCGGGCGCCTTCTCGGCGTCCTTCTTGATCTCGGTGATCGCGCAGTCAGTCGTCAGGAGCAGCCCCGAGATGGATGCCGCGTTCTCGAGCGCAACCCGCTCGACCTTGGTCGGCACAATGACGCCCGCCTCAACGAGATCACCGTACTCGCGGGTCAGTGCATTGAAGCCCCACGTGTCGCTGTCCTCGTCTTCGACCTTCTGAGCGACGATGGCGCCTTCCATGCCGCAGTTCTCAGCGATCTGGCGGATGGGGGCTGTGACGGCCCGGCCGACGATGTCGATACCGAGCTTCTCGTCTCCGCGGGCCTTCTTGCGGGCGGTTTCCAGGACGCCGCGGGCCCGCATCACTGCGGTGCCGCCGCCCGGGAGCACGCCCTCTTCGACGGCGGCGCGGCATGCGTGCAGCGCGTCTTCGACGCGGGCCTTCT
>CAZMPA010000238.1:2785-3324 GCA_964567915.1 uncultured Isosphaeraceae bacterium
GGTTGTTGTACTGGGGGTTTTTTTTTTTGATTTTAACGTGGGGGGGGGGCCCCAATTTTTTGGGGGGGGGGGCCGCCGGCGAGCTTGGCCAGACGCTCCTGGAGCTTCTCGCGGTCGTAGTCCGAGGACGACTGGTCGATCTGAGCACGGATCTGCTCGATGCGGCCCTTGATTTCGCTGGACTTGCCGGCGCCCTCGATGATGGTCGAGTTGTCTTTGTCGATCGTCACCTTCTTGGCGCGACCGAGGTCCTTGATGCCGAGGCCTTCGAGGTCGATGCCGAGCTCCTCCATGACGGCGGTACCGTTGGTAAGCGTGGCAATGTCGTCCAGCATGGCCTTGCGGCGGTCACCGAAGCCCGGGGCCTTGACTGCGCACACCTTGAGAATGCCGCGAAGCCGGTTGACGACGAGCGTTGCGAGTGCCTCGCCTTCGATGTCCTCGGCAACGATCAGCAGGCTCTTGCCCGCTTCGGCGACCTTGCCGAGAATCGGCAGCAGATCCTTGGCCGACGAGAGCTTCTTCTCGTGGATGAGGAT
>CAZMPA010000239.1:0-3300 GCA_964567915.1 uncultured Isosphaeraceae bacterium
CGCCGCCCACGATCACGGCGAGCGTGACGATGGACTCAAGGGACCACCGAAAGGTCGTGACGCGGGCCACCGCATCGACGAGTCGCCGGTACACGCCGGCCGCCAGCAGCATCGTGCCGCCGCTGATCCCCGGAACGAGGTTGGCAAGCCCCATGAGCACCCCGCCCAGCCCACACCGGACGAGCAGCAGGGGATTCGTGATGCGTGGTCGATCTGACATGGCGGCGAAGGCTAGCGGATGTCGACTGGATGCGGCGGGCTGCTCACCCGCCAATCGCTGACATGCCGCGATCGGGCTGCTGGAAGTTGGTCTGGCCGATTCCATGCCCAGCCTGTTTGGTGTGCGCGGCGTCGACGAGGAAACGCGCGACGTCGCCCATGCTGCCACCGCTTCGCAGCAGCGGCCGGATGTCCCACTCGGTGTTGCTGAAGAGGCAGGGCCTGACGGCGCCCTCTGCGGTGACGCGCAGTCGGTTGCAGGCCCCGCAGAAGGGTCTGGTGACCGCCGCGATGACGCCGACGCGGCCGGGTGCACCGTCCGCAAACCGGTAGCGACGCGAAGTGCTGTGTGGATTGGGCAGGTGCTCTTCCTCAAGCGCGTGCCGAGCGGCAATCATGTCGATGATCTCTCGCTCGGCCACCACTCGGTCCCGCGTCCAGGCTCGCCCAGAGTCGAGCGGCATGTATTCAATGAACCGAACGTCAATGTCACGGTCGCGAGCAAGATCGGCGAAGTCTGCGAACTCGTCCTCGTTGAAGTTTCGGAGCGCGACGACATTGACTTTGGGTCGGTCCAGGCCAACGTCGATCGCTGTGTCGATCGATTGCAACACGCCATCCACCGTGGCCTTCGATCGCGTGATTTCGTTGAACCGGTCCGCACGAAGCGTGTCGAGGCTGAACGTCAGACGCGTCAGCCCCGCCGCCTTCCATCGATGGGCCCGTGCCGGGTCGAGCCGCCAGCCATTGGTCGTCATGGCGACGTCGTCGAGGTCCCGCCGCCCGAGCTCGCTGATGATGGCGTCGAGAGCGGGGTACAGCGTCGGCTCACCACCCGTGATGCGCACCTTGCGAACGCCCAGCGAGATGGCGGCGTCCACAATCATCAGGTACTCGCTCGTCGAGAGCAGGGCACGCTTGGGCAGGAAGCGATCCTCCGGCTCCATGCAGTAGCGGCATCTGAAGTTACATCGATCCGTGATGCTCATCCGCAGGTCGTGGATGACGCGGCCGTGGGCATCACGCAGGTCGCCCCGCTGGTGCGCGTCGGCTGGCGCCGCCGGCAGGGTGGCAGCATCAAGTTGGGGCAGCGGGCGATCCATCGAATGGTCCATCATAGGGCCCGCGCACTGCCAGCCACGCCCGACGTACCATCTTCAATCTATGCATCCTCCAAAGGCGGTACGGCGGCATGTTTGGATTGCGGCGGCGTTGTCAAGCGGATGCGCCACGCACGGGCCCTGCGTGGAGGGCACGCTTCCCTCTGATCATCCTCGCGTCTACGTCGCCGGGTTTGTGATGTCGCCGCCGGTGATTGACGGACGGCTGGGCGAGGCTTGCTGGCAGGCTGCGCCCTGGACCGCGGACTTCGTGGACATCGAGGGGTCAAAGAAGGCCTCGCCGAGGTATCGCACGCGGGCCAGGATGTGCTGGGACAACACGCACTTCTACGTGGCGGCCGACATGGAGGAACCCCACCTCTGGGGCACCTTGCTGCAACGCGACGAGATCATCTACCGCGACAACGACTTTGAGATCTTCATCGACCCGGATGGCGACCGGACGGCCTACGACGAGTATGAAATCAACGTGCTTGGGACCGAGATGGATCTTCGGATGTCTCACCCCTATCGCGACGGCGGCACGTTCGATCTGGCCTGGGATTTTCAGGGTGTGCAGTCCGGCGTGGCCGTTGTTGGAACGATCAACGACCCGAGCGATCGCGACGAGGGTTGGACGGTGGAGGTTGCCATTCCATGGGCGTCCATGGCCGACACCGCGGGCGTTCGATGCCCGCCTCGTGGTGGGGATACCTGGTGGGTCAACTTCTCTCGCGTGCAGTGGCCGATCGAGGCTGTGGCGGGCCGCTACATCAAGCCGGAGAACGCCCGAGAAGACAACTGGGTGTGGTCTCCGCAGGATGCGATTGACATGCACCGACCTGAGTACTGGGGGCTTGTTCAGTTCGCGGCTGAACCACCAGGGCATGATGTGTTTGTGGCCCCTGCAGATGCGGACGTCCGAGCACAACTGCGGGCGATCAAGTCTGCAGACGAGCGATTCATGTCGAGAAACGGCCGGCCACCGAAGACCATGGCCGAGTTGGACGGATTGTGGACGCCGAATCCAGAGCTCCCCGCGCCAGCCATCGAGCACGGGCCGGACGGTCGGGTGATCGTTCAGAAGGATGGCGAGCAAACGTGGATCATCGACGGCACTGGACGCATCCGCGCGTTTTAGCCGCAAGCCGTGGCGGCGCCGTCATCTGCCTGTAGTGTTCCTTCGCCGTGCCGGACGCGGCGAAAGGAACGAGCGACATGATGCGATGTTGTATGGCCGCCTTGATGGCGGTGGTGGTCGACGTGCGCGCTGAGACGATTCGCGTGCCGGAAGAGGTGGCTTCTGTCCAGGCCGCGGTGCATGCGGCTGTCGACGGCGATGTGGTTGAACTCGCCAGGGGTGTGCACCGAGGCGGCGTGGACCTGCTTGGCAAGGCCATCACCATTCGGGGCCGGGATGGGGCCGAGTTCACCTCGCTCCTCGGGGGCGCTGGAGTGCTGCGATGCATGCGAGGTGAGGGCCCCGCGACCATCATTGAGGGGCTGACGATCGCCGGTGGAACGGGACACCAGTGTCAAGATGGCGTGTTGCGGGGCGGCGGCCTGTATCTGGACGGTGCGAGCCCACGCATTCGGTTCTGCATCATGGTCGGCAACTCTGCAGACCGTGGCCCCGCTGCCTGGATTCGGGGTGGGCAACCTGTCTTTGAGGACTGCTGGTTTCACGACAACATCTCCGCTCAAACTGATGGTGTCGTGTGCGAAGCTGTGGCACCGCGATTCATTCGATGTGGCTTCCACGAAGACGGTGTGCAATGGGCCGATGCGCCGCCCGTGGACATTCGAGCTGACTGCGCATCGCCCGGCGGCGCGTGTTGCCTCGGCAACCATTGCGTGCAGACGACGCACATGGCGTGCGATGACGCGGGCGGCTTCTGGCACGAGGACGCTGCGTGTGGCAGCGGCGTGTGCCCGCAGCCCTGCGCAGGCGACACGAATGCCGATCGCCGCGTCAACCACA
>CAZMPA010000240.1:0-3276 GCA_964567915.1 uncultured Isosphaeraceae bacterium
ACACGTGGAAGGGCGCGTCCCGTATGACGTGCGGGTTCTCGGCCTTGTCCCAACGCTCCGTGCGACTCTCTGGCCCGGTGTTCTCCTCGACTGGCACCGCGAGCAGTCGGTACCAGCGAGGCGGCGGAAGCGACGCTCCACCCACCACTGAGAGTTGGAGGGGCGTACCTTCGGCCCAGCCGGAGAGACGCACATGCACACCTGCGATTCCGCCCCGAGGTGCCTCGATGGCGTCTACACGTACTGACGGCTCGCGATCCGGATACATGGGCTGCAACTCATCGACGAGCGTCGCGTCAACGACCACGAGCGCCAGCAGCGGAATCACATGCATGCATGCCATCCTACTCGCCACCCTGTCATCCACAGCCTTGGTAGCCTTTCGTCATGAGGAAGGAACTGGGCGGCCTGCTCCGACATCTTCTGTTCGGCCACTTCTGCTTGAAAGGCGTGCGACGCGGCGTGTCGGCATCGCTCGCGGAGCCGCCTCTGGCACTGGACCCGCCCGAGCGGCAGGCCGCCATGCAGTCGATCTCGTGGAAGGCCGGCGAGATGATGGTTTCAGACCACATGCGGATCATCGACCCGCCCTCTCGAGGGCATCTCGAGTGGAGCGCGTGGATCCTCGCCGCGTATCAAGTGCTGCGGCCCCGCTTTGAATCGGACGAAGCCGCGATTGCCTTCCTCGGCGACGCCTCCCTGCGTGGATTCGATACGCGGTCGTTGCGGCTCGGCGTGTGGCTCGCGCTTCGGTCGTGCCGAGGCGGCCGCATTGACCGGGCCGAAGCTCTGCTCGGCGCCATGATCCGGCAGTACGGGGCGAGTTTCGAATCAGGCATGTCCACCAGCGGCAGCAGTCTGGTGTTCACCGTCACCAGGTGCTTCTACTACGACTTCTTCAACAGCCACGGCGTGCCGGCCCTGACGACGGCGTTGTGCCGCCTCGACCAGCTGTGGTTCGATCGCATTGATCCCGCCAAGCATGGGCTCCGCTTCGACCTTGCGGCCTACAGGACGATGAGTCGTGGCGCCGAACAATGCAGCTTCCCCATGGTCCAGGCAACAGTTGGGGCCTCGGACTGAGGCATCGCCGGTCCGTGAATGACTTCACACTTGCATGACTCCCGGCTGCGCGGCATGATCATGGCGGGAGCGGTGCTCCCCCGGGAGGTGCCATATGCCGACTGTTGCCTGTTATCTGGATCGCAGCGATGCCGGACCGCTTGTGTCATGCGCCGTCACGGACTCTGTGCTCGATGCGGCCAAACGCATGAACGAACATCACATCGGATCGCTGCCCGTTCTGGACAGCGGGCATTTGGCGGGCATCTTCACCGAGCGGGACGTGCTCAAGCGTGTCGTGGCGGAGGGACGCGATCCCGCTGCGACGCCGGTGTCCGACGTCATGTCAACGCCTGTGACCACGGCGTCGCTGGACGCCCCGCTCACGCTTCTGCGAACGCTCATGCGAGACGCGCACATTCGCCACATCCCGATCGTCGATGGCGATACCCCCGTCGCGATGATTTCGATCGGCGACCTCAACCGCGCCCAGGCGGACGAGCAGGACGAAACGATTCACGCGCTTGAGGCCTACGTCAACATCAGATGACACCGCCCGACCGCAGGCCGTCAATGCACCACTGAATGTGCGCAGCTGGCTCGAGACCGAGTTCTTCAGCGCCGGTCGCAATGTCGCCGCGATCGACTGCGGCGGCGAAGTTTGCAGTCTTGAGCTTCTTGCGCACCGACTTCGGTGTCAGACCTTCGATACCGCCCGGCCTGACCTTGCAGCACGCCACGACAAACCCAGCCAGTTCGTCCATGGCAAAGAGATGCTTGGCCATCTCCGTCTCGCGGGCCACACCGCTGTAGGTCGCATGCCCCAGAATCGCCTCGATGACCTCTTTGTCCACATCCGTGTGCTCGCGGAGGTGTGCGACCCCTGCAAACGGGTGTTCCTCGTGAGTCGGATGCCGCTCATAGTCGAAGTCGTGCAAGAGCCCACACACGGCCCACCGTTCTGCCTCGTCTGGCGACACCGTCTCTGCGCAGTGCCGCATGCAGGCTGACACACACTCCATGTGCTGCCGGAGCGACTCTGATTGCACCCACTCGTGCATGAGTTGGCGGGCTTGATCGACGTTCATGGGCGCGTGCTCAGCAATCTCCCCATGCCGCGAGCATGAGCAGCAGATCATCGGCGTCCACAACCCCGTCACCATCCAGATCGCCGCTGCCCGGACCGCCGTACTGGCCAATGACAATGAGCAGATCGTCCACACCTACGGTTCCGCTCCCGTCCATGTCGCCCGGGCACTGGCATTCATCGGGAACACCGTCGCCATCCTCGTCGTTGCTGTCGCCGCCGTCGATGTCGTCCACATCGGGAACACCGTTGCCGTTGCAGTCCGGGCTCGAGTCCACAGTGACGCAGGCGGAGATCATGGCGCCCGTGTCAATGGGAGACATGTCACGCACGACAACGCTCCAGTTGCCCGCGGCCGACACGCCATACAACGCAGAAAGCGGCTCCGCCGGACGCAGGCTTCCGGATAGCACCGGCACATCGAACTGCGTGCATGTGTCCTCGGCCGCCACGTCGGCGTCGTCCCGAAAGATCGCCTGCACATCGTCGCCGCCGCAGCCCCACGGTCCGATCCAGCCGCCGTCGGGCATGCCGGGCCGGTCCAGAATGGCAACCATTCCGCCTGTGGGTGACACCAGCGTGACCTCTAGATCACCGACCCAATCATGCGTCAGATCCAGGTGCACGGCGAGCGAGACGACGAGGTGGTCCGCCGGCAGGTCTACCGAGGCAGTCCAGACGCGAGACGACTGGCCGTCATCGGGAATGGACGCCGTACCAGTGCCGCACCAGGTGGCCGCGGACGCTGCGGACGTCAGGCAGGTCGCCAGGCAGATTCTCAGAAACAAGGCCAGGGTGTTCATCGCGCCGCCTCCGCGTTGATCTCGCTGTTTCGATCCGAGTCATACGCCTGCGGCGGGTCGGCCATGTCCTCGATGTGACACCAGCCTTCTTTGAGACCCATGTAGTTGCCGCCGGAGATGTCACCGGTGAATCCCTCCACGACACCATCTTCGGGGTCGTCAAGGACCAGATCGGCAGCGACGTGGCAGTAATCCCAACTCCACCAGTCGTCGGTGAAGGTCGTCGTCCACGACCAACTCGCTTGCCTGGCCCACGTCGGAACGTATGACAACCACAGTGCGGCGCCGTCATAGGTCATGTCGTAGTTGGCGCCGCACTGAATA
>CAZMPA010000241.1:0-3240 GCA_964567915.1 uncultured Isosphaeraceae bacterium
TATCGGCGTCATCAACGCGGGTCGGGGCAGTACGACTACGCCGACATTACAGATCAGCTCATGCAGGCCGATCTATTGAGTGAGGTCGGGTCCGATGCGTTGGCGTGGCGGCTCGATTCAACAATTCGAGATCTGGCTCTTGATGAGTTTCAGGACACCTCGGTGCCGCAGTGGAAGGTGATTGAACCAGTCATCGAGGAAATGTTTGCTGGCGAAGGCGCCTATGAGGCGCCGCGGCACCTGCTGGTCGTCGCTGATCCGAAGCAGTCAATCTATGCGTGGCGAGGTGGAACACCGGATGTACTCAGGTCGGTCAGGAAGGTTGGCGGAGCGCAGATCGCAACCGGCGAACTGACCCGCAGCTATCGATCAGCTCCGGAGATTATGACATTCGTCAACGAAGCCTTTGGGTCTATTGGCACCAATGCTGCGCTTGATGGTGCTGCGGCGAAGTGGCCCGCCGTACCCGATGTGGTGATGGAGCGAGCTGGCTTGCCACCAGTGAACCAGGGTGGGCCGGTAGCCGAGATTCGTGAGTCGTGGCATTGCCCCACGCACGAATCAGCGCGGACCGAGCTGGTTGGGGATGTGGCCGCCTGGCTCTCACCGAAGGATGAGGATGAGCACCTGTGTTGCGTCGCTGACATTTTCGAGGCTCGTGCGGCGACAGGCGTTTGTGTTGGCGTGTTGTGTCCAAGCAAGGGTGAGGTGGCCGACCTTTCACACGAGCTTCGCACGCGGGGTATTGCGGTGAGTGAGGAGGGGGCTGGTGGCGCCGCATCCATTCCTGCGGTTGCTGCGCTGCTAGACCTCATCCGGTTCGCATCACATCCAGGGGATCGCGCTGCGGCATTTCGAGTGTCACACTCTCCGTTTGCTGCGATGTTCGGGTTGGCTCCCATTGAGACGATGCCAGAGAAGGGTCGAAACGCGACTCTGGAGCAGATCGCGCTCTCCATTCGGGAACGCATTGGCCGCGATGGTCTCGGGGAGACCATCGCAGCGATGGCCCGAGAAGTGCAGTGTGCGTGCGATGCTCGGGAACAGTTCAGTTTGCGATTGGTGGCCGAGCGCGCGGCAGAATGGGATCTTGCCGGGCCGAGAGACGCTATGGACTTTGTGCGAACGATCGAGCAGACGGGATTTGGCGCGCCAAGTGACGCGGCAGTACGACTGATGACTCAACACAAGGCCAAGGGGCTTGAATTTGATGAAGTCGTGATTCCATGGCTTGATGGAACGATGGCAGAGGCCCGCCGCATGCCATGTTTCCCCCTTTCGGGAGATCCGCTTGAGCCACCGATTGCGATGGCACCGGAGATCCCAAAGAAGCAGCGGGTCCACGCGCCGGTTCTTGAAGCCTTCCAGGGTCAGAGTTTCGCAGCGGGATTAGCCGATGCGCTCTCGCTTCTCTACGTGTCAATCACGCGGCCCCGTACAGGCCTGCATCTCGTCTTTCGTCCTTCCGACAAAGACCCGGAAGACACGCTCACAGCAGCGACATTCCTCCGCGCGGCGTCATCGGGACTCAATACGGGCTTCTCGCGGGCAATGGACGAGATTGACGATCGCGCGGATGAGCCATTCTGGACACTCTCAGGCGGCGACTTTCATACAAGCGGGGGCGGCGTCGTACCGCCGAAGCCGCACAGAGTTTCGACAGTTCGGATCCAAGCCAGCGACGTTGCGCAGGTTGTGTCGCCATCGACTCACGAACAGGCGGGGTCCATTCGCGAGCGGTGGCCCCTGGTTCCAGGAAGAGCGCGGCGGGACGGCATCGTGCTGCACGAGCTTTATCGGCTCGTGCGGTGGCTTGATGACGGCGCTCCGGAGGCCACTGAGATTGATCTCGCGTTTGATGAAGCTGCTCTGCAACTTGGACGACCGGTCGGAAGTGATCTCAGGGCGCAGTTGCTCGAGCGATTCGAGCAATCGCTCGAGGGAACCGTTGGAGAGTCTTTGCGGCGCGGTGCGCACGCAAGTTGGGATGTCGACGCGCTTGAGGCAATCCCGGAGCATCCGATGCTGGTGCGAACGGAGTCGGGTGTGATCCGTGGCCGCATCGATCGCCTCGTACTTGGTCGAGACGCCAGCGGAACCGTGACTCGCGCCGCAATTCTCGACTTCAAGACGGGCTGGGTGCGAACAGACGAAGATCGCCGGGGTGCCGAGGAGTGGTATCAGCCCCAACTCGATCGCTACGCAGAGGGCGTTGCCGCAACTTTCGGCATAGCGCCGGATTCGATCGAAACAGGGTTGCTGTTTGTTGAGTAGAACGTATGACCTCTAAAGAGAGGTTCTTCGTGCACCTGTTGTTGTGATTCTGCTTGAGGTACTGCGTGGCAGCGGGCACAAAGCGCAAGACGAGGCAGGCCGACGCACTGGCGGACAACCGCCCACCATGGTAGGGTCGCCGCCAATCGTTGTTTTTCGGAGGGCACCATGCAAAACGATTTTGACAGAGCTGATAAGGGCGCTCGCAACATAGTCGTGTGGGGAATAATTGGGGTCGTAGTGATGGCCATTTTCGGTGGTTTGGTGTGGTGGTTGACCAGTACGATCTCCCCTGATGGCACCAAAGGCCTTGCACGAGACGTCACCAAGTATGTGCAGGACGGGACTGACCGAGGGATGTGGGAGGTACAAGTCCAGGCGAAGTCGTTGCATGAACAAGTGAAGCGGTTACCCCATTTGACTTGGGTGGAGTCGGACCTCAGGTCCGCGTTGATTCTGCAGGAAGCCGCTGTATCTTTGAGCGAGTCAGAGAGGTTTCGAGAAGCAGCCGAAGCATGGGAAGAGACTCGTAGTGCTTTCACTACTGTCTTGCAGAGGCATGATGAAGCGGTTGCTGCGGATCGGAGCAGGCTTGCGTGGGAAGCTTGTGAGATTCCACAGGTCTGGTATTCAGCGGTTCGTCATGAAGTTCAGGGAGCTACAGAGTACGCGATGCTTGGTGAGCAAGCATTTCAGGGTGGACTCTACACGGATGCGCAGAGGCGCTGGACAACCGCTAGGGCAGCTTTGTTAGCCGCATGGTCACGCCACATTGATGCGGAACGTCTCGCTAAGACTGCAATGGATACTTGGGGCGCTGTCGTTCATCCCTCGGAGCCGTTCTATGACCAGGCGCGGGCTGCTGTGAATCAGGCCACCCTCGATTCTCGAAAAGCCATGTTGCACTTCAAGTCTGGTGAATTCGTCAAGGCTGCGCGGTTGTTTGAGGACGCTGTGGTAGCACTT
>CAZMPA010000242.1:0-3221 GCA_964567915.1 uncultured Isosphaeraceae bacterium
GCCGTAGTCGCCCAGCGTCGTGAAGACGTAGAGGTCCCCAGATCCGGAGATTGGTACGGCGTTCGCGGTGAGCGGTGCAGCGGCGATGATGGCGGTGACAAGCATGCGGGGCCCTTCCAGGCAGGCTTGATTGTGGAGTCTCTGTGCAGTTCGGTCAAGACTGATCGCTGCTTGGGGCGGCGCGATCGGCGAACCAGGTCCGCCAGGAGGTCCAGAATCGGCGTGGAAGCGCAAGAGCGAGGAGCCCGATGGAGACGATGAGCGTTGCGAAGCGAAGCGTCACGTCCGGGCCGTCGATCAGCACGGAGGCGGCGATCCCACCAATGCCGATCCAGCCCATGAGCGGGCGCTTCCATGTGTTGATCCAGTCCAGCATGCCTCGCTCCGTCGGGGCGTTGTGATCAAGATCCGCCAGTCACGCTGCCCGGCAGCATACTCGCCCGGCAGGAGAGTTGCCCTCGGAGCCTGTCGGGCGGATACTTCCCGGATGAGATTCGCCCATTGCACCGTTCTGATGGCAGGTCTGGCTGCGTCCCACGTAACGGGGGACACCTTGACGGGGTTGCCTGAGGAGGACGCGGCCCGCATTAGGCACCACCTTGCGGGCGTGGTGCTTGGTCCTGCCCAGGTGGAGGGGCTGTCGAGAGCCACCACCTGGCTTCCGCTCCGTGAGGTGACGTACGAGTACGTGAGGCCATCAGGTGGAGACGCCACTTTGCGTGTGGCGCCGACACACAGGTCGCCTGGCCATCCGGTGGGTTCTCGTGCTGGTGGCTGGCGAATGGACGTGTCTGATGGGCCGACCCGCTATCTGCGTGAAGACGCCGAAGGAGCCCACTCGGGCGTGGTCGTACCGACCGATGTCTCGATCGCGAACGGGCTGCTCATTCGACTCAACCCGCCTGAGCCCATGCTTCTGGAGGCGACGACTTCGGACAGCCGCGACATCGCAGTCAAGATCTCGGACATTCACGATCCGGCCGTGGTCACACACTCGGGTCGGGTGACCTGCGAGTGGAAGGATCTCGGTGGCTGGAGAGTGAGGACGCCTGCGGGAGAGTTCGACACGCGGCTGGTGCGGGTGAGTTACTCCGGAAGCGTTGGCCCGGCGTCGGTGAGTGGGCACAAGTACACGTTCTATGCGCCCCAGGTCGGTCCGGTGGCATTTACGGATGCGCGGGACATCTCAGCGTTTCTCTTCTTCAGCGACGACACGAGCCATGCTGGCGTCCTGAAGAGATCGCCGGGGGGTTCGCAGGTCGAACAGAAACGCTGACGGCGTGGTTATCACACAATCTCACTCGAGATCGTTCACGCCACCGATCCTGAGCGGACTCAGCCTCGGATCGCTCGTGGAAACAGGATGTTGTTCTCGAGGTGGATGTGCTGGTGCATGTCGGCTTCGAGTTGCTCCAATCCCGCCCAAAGGGCCCGCCAAGTATTGCACGCGTCCTCGCGGGGTGTGAAGTTGTCAGTCAGTTGGCGGATGCGTTGAAGGGCGGCGCCGGCGTCGTCGTGCTCGTGCTCCATCACGGAGACAGGGGCTCCAGCCTGCACGCCCTCGCCCCGCTCGATCATCGGGAACAGAATCTGTTCCTCCTTCATCATGTGGTCGGTGAGTTCCGCCTGGAGTTCGGTGAAGACGCTCAGGAGTTCCGCCAGCCGTTCCGGGTCCTTTGCACCGTGAACCTTGTGGACCTTCGTCAGCATTCCAGCGAGGCGCGGGAGCTCTTCGCGAAGTCCGGCGTGATACGTCTGCACGATGTGTTGAATGAGGTCGTCAAGGGGGGCGTCGAACCAGGTCGTAGCGTCATCCGGAGCCGCATTGAGCTCCGTGGCGATCTCCTCAAGTGCCTGGCCAATATCCAGACCAGCTGAGCGGCATGCCTCGGTCAGCGGCTTCCCGCCCCCACAGCAGAAGTCAATGCCGTGACGGGCGAACACGCGGGTTGCCAGGGGGTGCCTGGCGGCGATCTGGCCGACCGGTGTGTCGGCTTCGACCTGAAGGAGAGGCAGTGGGGCGGCAGTCATGTGGCGTTCCTTATGCGGCCTCGAATGATACAGGACACAAAGGTCGGAATATAGGTCTCCAGCGCTCAGTAAGGCACGAAACATGCAACTCCGTGCAATTCCGTGCCATTCCGCGTGCTATTCCGTGCTATTCCGGACACCCACCACGGGCAATTGCGGGCAATTGCGGACACCCACCAAACTCTATTCTTGTGCAATTCTGTGCAATTCTGGACACCCACCAAACTCCAATCTTGTGCAATTCTGGACACCCACCAAACTCCAATCTTGAGCCCGGCAAGGCCGATCTACGGCAGATTGGTGGGTGTCCTCAATCAGATGCTTGCGGCTCGGAGTGCGGGTTTGGTGGGTGTCCACCGTTGACCACCGTTGACCTGGTGGGTGTCCACCGTTGACCCACCGTTGACCACCGTTGACCACCGTTGACCTAGTGGGTGTCCTGGTTTGGTGGGTGTCCACCGTTGTCCTGGTGGGTGTCCACCGTTGGCCACCGTTGGCCACCGTTGGCCCTATGGCCCCACGTGGCACCGTGACGGGGCTTTGGCGGCGTGTGGATGGGTGTCCTCAATTGGGATCGCTGGCATGCTGCAACACCTTGAAGCGGGGCGAGGTTGACATGGAGTGTAGCCGCAGCTACAGTTTGGCAGTTCAAAGTGTAGCGTGTGCTACAATTAGACATTCTTGACACAGAATGGAGGGCGTGGTTGTGAGGCATGTGGTGTCAGTCGTATGTGGACTTTCTATGGTGGGACCGGTGGCGATCGGTGAATCCACCGGCGTAGATGCGCCGCTCAGCGTGGGCGAGACGATGCCGGTCAGCGACGCCTCGGCGGCCGACAAGTCCGCCTATTCACTCTTCAATCCGACACCGCGCGCACTCTGGCGGCCGATGAGCGCGGACCGGCCGGACTTCACCGAGAGCCCCTACACCGTGGATGCGGGCGCCGTGCAGATGGAGATGAGCTTCTTTGACTACGCCAAGGCGGGCGCCGACCACACGTGGACAGTGGCGCCGGTCAATCTGAAACTCGGCCTGCTCAATGATGTCGACCTGCAGTTTGTCTATGACCCGTATGCTCAGGTCACCGAGGACGAAGAAACCACAAGCGGATTCGGCGACGCATTCCAGTTCAGACTCAAGATGAACCTGTGGGGCAACGACGGCGGCGAGACGGCGCTGGCGATCATGC
>CAZMPA010000243.1:0-3202 GCA_964567915.1 uncultured Isosphaeraceae bacterium
GCCGTCATGATGCCGACGTTGCCGCCCGAGTAACTGATGGTCGATCCACTGATGTCCCACACCGCGTCGCCGGTGGCGCCCTGGGGGCCTTCGGGTCCTTCCGGCCCCTGCGGTCCTTCAGGACCTTGAGTGCCCTGCGGCCCCTGATCACCTTGCGGTCCCTGAGTACCCTGCGGTCCCTGGTCACCCTGCGGTCCCTGATCTCCTGACGCGCCATCAGTACCGGGCGGGCCCTGCTCGCCTTGCTCACCCTGCGGTCCCTGTTCGCCTTGCTCGCCCTGCGGTCCTTCATTCCCCGAGAGGGCATAGAGCGCGAAAGGCGCGGGCGCCAGTCGGTGACGCGGCGCAAGCGTTGTGCCGTCCACGGTGATTTCGAGGTACCGCTCCTCGCCGCCCGAGAAGTCTGCAATGGTGAATGCCAGTTCCGCGGTGAAACGTCCATCCGACACCGCGACGGTGTCAGCCGGGATTTCGGCGATCAGCGAGCCGCCCAGTTCCGCGGTCCATAGGCCGAAGCCCATGTCCACCGCGCCGGAGTAGGCGCCATCAGCATCCGTCAGGGTGCCCTCGTAGGTGATGGTGGGCGCGACCGGCGCCGCCGAGAGCAGCGCAGCCGGGCAGGTCACGATCACGATCGCCAGAAGTGTTGTCATACGCATGTCGGGATCTCCTCCCCTGTCAACGTCATCGGAAGACCGATGATCCGCCAGTGCTCTTGATCAGCATGCCCCGGACTGCTCCGGTCAAGCCATCGTCTTCGCAGTTCTTCATGATGACCGTGCCGCCCCAGCGGACATTGATGTAGCCCTCCCAGAGCGTGTCCCACGGGTTGCTGTTGGAGCCGCTTTCTGTCCCCGTCCAACTGGTGTCGACGTATTGCGTCGTCGATGCCGCTGTGATGTAGCTGGAAATCGTGTCCGACACCTCGTCGAACATGCGGGAGCAATCGTGTGTTGCGTCTCCGGTGTCGCTTCCGTTGAACTCAATGGCCGGATTGCTGAAGTACGGAACCCGCGTGCCGCCGAGTGCGTTTCGCGCCATGATGGTTCGCTCGCGAGTTCCAGCCGCATTGTTCCAATAGTGCCCGCACCCATACGCGGCGACCCAGTCGGGGTTGCCGTCACCATCATTGTCAGCTGGAATCTGCTGATCGTCGTGGTAAGCGCCCATGTTGTGCCCGGCTTCGTGGGGCATGGACCATGACGGCAGCGCCATGTTCTCCCAATGGCAGGTGTGAAAGCCCCACTGTCGGTTAGACGTGGCTTCGGTGGATGGTCGGTACCCGAGCCCGAAGATCGCGCAGTTGCCTCCGTTGCAGTTCACACCCGAGTCGAGATCATTGATCATGAACGTCACAAGATCGGCGCCGACCTGGTCGCGGCGTGTGTGCACCCAATCGATCAAGCCGTCACTGTCGTCTTTGATGGCTTCCAGGTGGTCATCGTGCTCATTGGCGGTTCCATCGCCATTCTGGTCGCCGGCGGTGCTGGTCTCGTCGTACGTCGCTTCTTCCATGCGAGCCATCCGCAATCGGTGGTCGACGTCGCTGTCCGCGTAGATCTCATTGGCAGTGTCAATGGTGAGGTGGCCAAGCAACCGCGTCGCGCCCGTGTTGCCGACAGCGGCTCTCGCCCCGTCGGTGTAGATGATCATGACGTCAACATAGGGGTTACGCAGGTTGTCATCGGTGTCATCGCCATCATGGTGACGGTGTGGGCTTCCGCCCCAGGTTGAAGGCGGCTCGGCGGGGAGGTGGGGCAGTACGGCGACGTTGGAAAGGAGATTTCCGCATGTGGCGCCGGGTTGCTCCCGAGCCGATTGCACCAGGTGAAACCCCGCTGCCCGTTCGCCCAGCACAGCGAATGCTCCCTCGGGTGCGTGGCGGATCTGCACCATGTCGGTTCCGCGGACGATGTCGCCCAACAGCATGTTGTCGCCGATCTCCAGTACGACCATCGAACGCGCTGGGCCACGCACCTTGCCCGCCACTGCGATGGTCCCGTCCTGGTGGCGAATGTGCCGTTGGAGATCAAGCGTGACCTCACCCATGTCGGGCAAGTCCAATGTGAGTTCCGCGGCACCAACCCTGGCAATTGAGCGGAGTACCTGCGGGTCGAGACTGACAACTTCGCGCGTCAGGGCGACGGTGCTGGGCGCTTCGCCAAGCGAGAGCAGGGCGGTCGCCGCGGGCTCACCGATGAATGGTGAGCCATCTATGCGTCTGGGAGCGGGATCGACATCGGCCTGCAGGGCTCCTGCTGCGGTGGCTACCACCACGCATCCGCACCACATTCCAGCCCCAATCTGCTTTCTCACACGGACCGTCCTTTCTCCAATACCGAGCGTACAGCCTAAACTGGCCGATACCGAGCGTACAGCCTAAACTGGCCGAAGCCAGAAGAAAGCGTGCCCCAGCGAGGGGAATGGCGTCGCTATGGCCGCTGTGGCTTCAGGAAGCGTCGTGTACGTCCGATTCGGGCGTCTCTGATGCATCGTCCCCGCCAATCATGCCGATCCCCACCGAGCAGGCGAATCCGACGAGCACCAACGCGATGGCGGAGGCCCATTGGCCCCCTGTGGGCGAGAAGCCCTCTGTGGGCCAGTGTTCGGCCTTGATCGTGTCTCGTGAAGCTGCCGCCACGACTTGCCCGCGAATCGTCTCGCCGATCTCAGGCATCCGCGGCGCCCGAAATGGCCAGAGACCCAGCACGGCGCCGAGCAGCAGCCCGAGGAGCACCCCGAGCGTGGCCTGCTTTGCGTGCTCAAGCGCCCACTTGACGGCGTTCGAGATGATGACAACGCCGATGACTGCGCCGATGCCGACGGGAATGATGACGCCCATCGGCTCGGCGAGTCCTCCGCCTTCCTGAATCGCGAGTTTGGCGCCTTCGACAGCACCAAGCACCACGAGATACTCGCCGAGGATCAGCAGCACGTAACTCCCGGACAGCCCGGGAAGCACCATGGCGGCGCCAGCGGCGAGTCCCGCGACCAGATGCAACCACCAGCCGCCGCCGGATGCATCCGCTTCGCTGCCCGAGGCCTGCGCGACAGCGAGGACGATCATGAACGCGATGCCGCCGATGAACCCGGCGATGCCCGCTGGCGTGATCGGTCTGAGCAGGGACCACAAGAGTGGCACACCACCGAGCGTGAGCCCCAGAAACAAGCTGTACATGACCCACCGGTGTTCGTGCACGAG
>CAZMPA010000244.1:0-3191 GCA_964567915.1 uncultured Isosphaeraceae bacterium
GCCAGGGAGCGAGTCAAGGAGCGAGCCAGGGAGCGAGTCAAGGAGCGAGTCAGGGAGCGAGTCAAGGTGACTGCCAGGGCGGAAGCAATGCGGATGGCTCCGCAGCCGGGGCAGCGGCTGATGCAGGAACCAGCCAGCGCTCGGCTGGGAAGGCAGCGTCCGCAGGCGGAGCCACGACTGGGCGTGGTGAGCGGCCCGGTGGCTCGTCAGGGACCGGCGGCGACATGCGGTCGGGCGGCGAGTTGGACGTTCTGCAAACGCCTGATGCCGCTGGCATCTCAGGCGCATCGGCAGGGACGAGCGAGGCCGATGGCGGCGCACCAGAGGCGACGCCAGAGGGTGGCGCGCATGGCACGTCGGCGTTGTCGATGTCCGGCATGGCCAGCGGTGATGATGGCTCGCAGGCGATGTCCAGCGAAGACGAGGCGTGGGCCGTCCGTCCCGAAGACGCGACTGGCAGCGGCGCGAACGCGATGACCGAGGGCGGCGGTGGGGGCGCAGCGGGGGCATCGACTGGCGGTGGGCAGCAGAGCGTTGGCTCTGGTGGGAGCGACGGTTCAGGAGTTGGCGAGGCTGATGGCGGACTGAAGGGGGCGACAACGCCGGCCGCCGGCGCAGCGCCGAACGCGTCCACCGCCAAACGTGGTGGCGGCGACGTCGAAGGCGGGCTGGCTGCGGAAGTGGAGCAGCGCGACGCTGCCAGAGGCGTGACGGACGGAGCGGGGCACCGTGACGACCGGCGCGAGGCCACGCCTCGCGGCCGCGACGCACAGGGCGGTCCCGCCGAGGATGACCGCCAGCCCGACGAGTTTGCAAACGTGGAGGACGCCGAATCCGGGACCGGCGATAAGAAGCGGCCCGATGCCGAGTCGATTGACCCCTCCGAAGCGCTTCGGGCGTTTCGAGAAGCTGCGTCCCGCGGAAGGCCCAGCGCCGAAGACCGCGGACGTGAGGCGACTCCGCCCTGGCACCGCGCGGTTCGCGGGACGTGGCAACTCGTGTCTCGGCCCTTTCCAGGCCGTGATTTCATTGCGTCGGGATCGGATGACCGGATCATCGGCATCGACCCCGACGGGCGGGCGATGGAAGTGGTGCTCAGGTGGGATGGCGCCGCGGGCGTGTCGGTGGCAGGGCGATACGAAGTCGGGTTCCGCCCGGAAGTGGTGGAAGTTGATCTTCCGAGCGAAGGCGCGGCCATCGCAGACGCGCGTCCGCTCGGCCTCGGGCCCCAGCATGCGTTCAACCCAGCCGCAGCGTCGCTTCCCTCGGAAGTTGCCTGGTTTCGGGTCGGGGACGAATTGCATCTCGGCGGGTGCGTCTATCGCCCTGTCGATCCCGAGGCTTTGACCGCCGCTCTTGATCAGCCCGAGTCGCACGCCCCTGTTGAGGTCATCCGCATGCAGCGGGACGGCGAGGACGAATCCAGAACCGTTGACTTCTTCGGCTTGCAGGCCGAGGGGCGGTACATCTGTTACGTGATTGATGTGTCCGGTTCGATGGGGCCAAGTGGCGGGCTTGTGCGGCTGCAGGTTGAATTGGAGCAGTCGCTGGCCTCGCTGCCTGCCGGCACGCAATTCGCAGTGCTGCCCTTCAATCAGGAGTTGCGAAGACTGCAGCCGAGTTGGACACGGGCCAGTGCGGGAACGGTGCGTCGTGTCGGCGCCAGACTTGCCGCCGTCGGAGCAGGGGGCGGCACTGATCCGTCCGAAGCGTTCGAATGGGCGTTCCGCAGTCTGGATCCCCGGCCGGATGTGATCTTCTTCATGACCGACGGCCAACTCAATGACCCCGACCGCGTCGCCGGCCGCCTCGATGTGCTCAACGCGGGAAGGCCGCGGACCCGTATCCATGCGATCGGGCTGGGCTCGGAGGTTGATGCGGCGTTCCTCGGTCAGGTGGCGGATCGGCACGGCGGCAACCTGAAACTGGTCCGCTGACCACCCGGTCGTCCCGCCAGTCACTGCCCGGTCGTCGTGCCCTGTCTGATGCTGTCTTCGTACCGGTCGCCGGCGAGCGGCGAGATTGGCGTCACGTCGTACTCGAGGCCTTGCTCGACCACCAGCCTCCTCGCGGCATGAAACCGATCAAAGGAGTCTGGTGTGACGCGAAAGGACACGACGTGGCGGCCCGGCACCAATTGGGCCATCAAGTCCGACAACTCGGCCGCCGCGATTTCTGGATCGAGCCCGCCGCGGGGCCACAGTTGAATGGAGCGGTCGATGTGCAGGCCGCCGGTCCGGTACTCGCACGTTCCGTGATCGTCCACGGTCGTCCGGCTTGCATCGACAGCCTGATCATTCCAGGTCATCCAGAACATGCACTGCTTTGCAGTCGAATCGGTCGTGCGGCGCCAGTCCGACCAGTCGTTGATCATGTACAGGTGGTCGCGGGTAAGCACCACCTGAACAGGAACACGTCCGTGCAGCCCGCGGCGGCGGGGCGTGCGGAGCGTGACGTCCTTGAGATCCTTTGCGTCCTGCAACTGCTGTTCGAGTCGCTCAACATCCAGCCGCAGCGCGTCGATGTCCTGCGTTGGCGCCTCCCAGCCCAACAGGGCCCTTGCTTCGGCGACGGCCGCTTCGAGTTGGCCACCGACGTCCTGGGCCTCACCAAGGCGGTCGCGGGTCGCCTCGATCTCCGCAGCCACGGCGTCGTCCTCTCTGATACTCAGTGCAGCAACTTCGGCCTCAAGTGACGCAATGTCGTCGGCATGTCCAATGGCCTCCTCTGCCTGCTCGACTTGCTCGGCGCCCCTTGCTCCGGCGAGCACCGCAGCGAGTACCGCGATAAAGATGACCATGCCAAAGAGATTGCAGATGGTGTCAAGCAGCAGGTCGAGACTGGATTCGGTTGCCTCGCGTCGTCTCATGGCTGCGTCTTCCCGCCCCGGAACTGCGAGGTTGTCGAGGCATCTTCGGGAATCAGATCGACGCCAACCTGCAGGTCGCGGAATCTGGGGTCAGAAACGCGCAGCCGTTCGATGGCGTTCCATACGGCGATGCCGGAGGGTTTGAGACTCAGCAGCAAGTGCGATGGCGCACCGTCGGCCTGCGCGGCCCACGCTTCGAGCGTCGCCCTGGCGAGTACGTCTGGATCCTCCGAGGAGAGCGCCGAGGGCGCGTCGCTGGCTGCCGTGCTGGAGAGCACAACCCTCGCGCCCGAAAGTTCGGCGACAACCGCCCGGCTGTCTT
>CAZMPA010000245.1:0-3104 GCA_964567915.1 uncultured Isosphaeraceae bacterium
TCCAGGTGCTCGTAGATGCCTTCGATGGTGTCGTACTGAAGGATGAGTTTCGCCGCGGTCTTCGGCCCGATGCCTGCGATGCCCGGGATGTTATCCACCGAGTCGCCCATCAACGAGAGGATGTCGACGACGTGCCTGGACTCGACGCCTTCCGTCTTGAAGATGTCCGACGGGGTTCGAACAGCATCACGCTGAGGATCGAAGATGACAGTCCGAGGATTGACGATCTGCGCCAGGTCCTTGTCAGCGGAGATCACGACCACGTCGAGGTCCGGATGCGAAGCCTCCAGCCGCGTCGCGAGCGTTGCGATGACGTCGTCGGCCTCCGCTCCCTCCACACCGAGCACGGGCACGCCCATGGTTTCGAGCAGTTGCAGACATCGCTCCACCTGTGGATGGAAGTCGTCCGGAGCCTTTTCCCGGTTCTGCTTGTACTCCGGGTCGATCTCGCTGCGAAACGTCCCCGTGTCACCCGAGACGTCGAGCGCCACGGCGAGGTACGTTGGCGTTCGCGTTTCGAGCAGATGCATGAGGATGTCCAGAAAGCCTGCGACGAGTTTGGTCGGCTCGTTCGTAACAGACGAACTCTGGTAGGGCCGCCTCGCGTAGTACGCGCGGAAGAATTGCGAGTAGCCGTCGATCAGGCAGAGCGTCTCGCTCATGACGACGTGCCGGCGAGATGTCGAAGTCGAGCTTCATCTTCCGGTTCGAGTTCCCGGTCCCGACGAGCCATCATCGTGCGGGCAGTCTCGAGAAATCGTTCGATACGAAATGGCTTTTCGCCAGCATCGGTCACCCATCGCAGAGGCCCGAGTGTCGTGGGCGCGTGGCCCGTGGATGCGATCATCGATCCGGTTCCAATTGATGAGCCTGTCATCAAGAGCGTGCCGATCGCCGTTTTGACGTGATCTCCGATGAAGGATCCGCAGTAGGCGCGACCGGTCCGCTCACGCTGAGCATCTGGAGTCACCCGGACCGAGATCTCGCCATAGGTGTTGAGCAGGTTTGACGTCGTCGTACCCGCACCAAGGTTGACCCATTGGCCGACGATGCTGTCCCCGAGGTACCCATCGTGGGCCTTGTTCGACCAACCCTGCAGAATGCTGGCGCCGACCTCACCACCCACTTTGCAGCCCGGACCGACGACCGTGTTTGCCCGAATCACAGCGCCATCGATGATCGTTGAGTCCCGTCCCACCCAGCACGGCCCGCACAGGACCACGCGTGGTCGAATGACTGCGCCCGCCTCCACCACCACCGGACCCCCCGTCGTGTCCAGGACGACACCCGGAAAGACGGCGGCGGACTCGTCGATGTGCGCCGGATGCTCACCCACCAACTCCGCCGGCTCGACCGTCGGCGACGGAAGACCCGCGCACGCCAGATCGGCCGCAAGTGCCTCCGGCAGGCGCGTCAAGATGTCCCAGGGCCGACGATAGAGCGTCGCATCGACTTCCACCCGCTCCACGCCGTCCGGAACACGGCAGGTGCCAGCGAGCGCGTCTGCGTCGCCCGGAGCGAGCCTGACGGCCAGCACGTCATCGCCGACCACGGCCGCCTGTCCGACCTCCAGGTCTGGCAATTCATCGACGCCCCACCACCTCCCGTTGACGCAGAGCGCCTCCTTTGAGGTTGGTGTGTTGACTGGCACCCGCACCCGAGCCTTGAGCGGTCCAGCGATGGGGTCCGGCACAACGAAACCGGTCGCGAAGCGGCCGATCGTTCGTTCGATGCGTTCAAGATTCGTGACCGCGCCGGTACGCAGCGAAATCGCAGACCGCATCTCAGTCAGTGGACCGAAGCGGCCACGATCATCATCAAAGATCAGAAGATCCGACATGCACGCTCCCTCGCCCGGGCCTGGTGTCGATGTGAACTCAACGGCGGGACCCAGCATAGTCAAGGCGACCGGCGGGCGCGTCGAACCGCCAGAGGCGGCTGGTGCCCAGAAGCATGGCGCCGATCGGCAGTCCGAGGAGCATCGTGTAGAGACCGCTGAAGCCGATCGTGACCAGCCGCGGTCCCGCGGGAGGCGGGGCCAGGGCGTGGGTCCACGGCATCCACCAGCGAAGAGTCTCAATGGTCGCCGCCACAAGACCCAGGCAAATCGCGGCAAGCCCCGACACGACAGCGACTGTGATGACGCGGCGCCTGAAGACGACCGGCCTCAAGAGCAGCACAACCTGCGCGGCCGCCACGGCGCCAAGCGCACGCGGACCAACGATGGCCCCGGCGCCAGTTCCGCCACTCGGAGAGAGGTCGAGCATGAAACCGATCACCCAGGCCGCCCACAACACTGTCCGCGGGCGGGCCTGCAGCGCAACAAATGTGATCAGACAGGCGGAGGCGGACGGTGTCGCATATCCGAGACCCCGAAGCGTGAACACGCCCATCAAGCCCGAGTCGAGGCCAACGGCGAGCACAGCCAGAATGAGAAACACCCACCACCTCACGGCGTCGTCTCCTGACCTGCGGACAGCACGACCACCCGCGCGACAGCCGGACCATCGACCGCGGGGCGGGCGACAACCCGCCGCCGAAGTGGCGCCTCATCGAGCGACTCGGTCGACTCAACCACCGCCACCTCCATGCCGTACGCCCAAGCGGGCCAGCGGCGGTCAGCAAGAAGCAGCCGAGTACCTGGCTCGATGTCAAGCCGCTTGTCGACGTCCGCAACGAGCATGCCGTGGCCCTCTTGCCGCAGAAGCAGCCGCGGAAGTCGGTCGCCACGCGTCGAAGCGGGAACGACCTCAATCGGGCCGCTCTCAGGATTGGAGATGGGAAGCACCATCAATCTGAGCGGCGACACGTGGCTGAGCCGGCCCAGCACACTGTGCCCGTTCCACACGGCGATGTCGCCCACCTCAAGCCGCTCGCCACCCTCACGCGGCATCCGCAGTTCGATTGGCGATCGGGGATCAGCCGGGCCGCGTCCCGTGACATCCGCCTCAATGACCAGCGGTCGATGGGGTGATCGCAGCGCCTCCTCGGGCAGGTTTTCAAGTTGGCGGAGCCGCCTGGCCAGATTGTCGGCGCGTACACGCTGCGCCTGCCACATCTGCTCGAAGCGATCGCGATCCCGCCGCAACTGGTCGATCTCCACT
>CAZMPA010000246.1:0-3090 GCA_964567915.1 uncultured Isosphaeraceae bacterium
ACTTGAATGGTTGAGCCTGTAGAGTCATCCTGTATACCAAAGCCTGATGTGCCAGCAGGGGTGCCATCAAATGACGTGCCATTTTGACCATAAGCATTAATGTTAGGCAACCCATTGGCTGCGGTGGCACCTGTATCGATATTTCTGCCGCCTATGCCACCGCTACCTTGATCTGAACCTTGGCCACCATTACCAGCCCCGCCCGGTACATCAATTACAGCATCACGACCTGAATCACCACCACCGGGTGCCCTTAAAATGCCATTACAAGTGTAGGATTCACCTTCAACAGTTCTATTACCACCTAAGTAAACATTCACTGTTACATTGTCGGATGAAACTCTAATAGCAACCCCACCATCACCCCCAGGGAGGCCGCTACTTGGAACCCATGATGTACCATCAAATTGAGTTGAGCCGCCGTTTCCACCTCGGCCGCCTTTACCATCCAATGTGGTTTGATTTGTATTGCCTGTGCTTATACAAACAATATTAATAGTAGAGCCTGTAACCCAGCCTAGCCCAGTTGTTATAGCTTGGGCTTGAAGTTGTTGTGCCATATTTATGCTGTCAAATACAAAAACTCTATCTTGTGCAACCGACGGGCTACCAGCTAATAAAAACAAGTTTATATCTGTAGAGTCAGAGACAAATACTGGCCCTGTTGCGGTTGCCGCACTTGGGTTGTAAGCGGTAAATTTTACTGTGTAATCTCTGCCTATCTTACTCCTGTAGTTAGGTTTTATATTGGTGACTTGGGCCCTAAGCGATAATGGCAAACCATCAAAGCCAACTAACTCCGGATCTTGTATTTCTACAATCTCGCTTATTTTTAATCGATTGCCTGTTGCAACTGGATCATCACCAATTAACTGAGGTTCACTCATTAAAAAACTACCGTTTATAGGGTTGTTCCACCTTTGAACATATCTAATTACTGCGGTGTTGGCATTTTCTTCGTCTTGGTCAGAGGAGCCTAGCAGCACAGAAAGGTCAAACGTAAATAGTTTTTTACTGTCCGTTACAATCTCGCTTTCTTCTGGCGGGTTTATGGCTGATGCGACCTTATTAAAATATTTAACATCGTCATCGAGTCCAATTCTAGCCTTGTTGTAGTTTAAAACAGATCTTGTGTAACGGTTTGACTCGTCAAAATCCCACTTTAAAGAATAAGCATCATAATCCGAACCGGAAATGAGTCTTCTTGCTGAAGCTTTCCAAGGTGAGCTAGCTCTAACAACAATACTATTACCGCCCTCTGTAAATATATCTAAAGAGTATGTTAAGCAAATTTGGTTTAGTAGTTCATCAACATCATATTGCTGAACAAATAGCCATGAACCCGTACTATGTGGAAGCCACTCTGAAAGTTCAGTCTCTATATCTGTTTGACTGTAAGCGCTTGATGGTATCCCAGCTGTATCAAAAATATCAATTATCAAACTAGATAAATTTCCAGTTACAGTGCTACACAAAAACACCTCATCATTTTGGCTGTGAGACTCTTGCAGATTACTAAAGTTTCTAAGTGTTGCACCAGAACTGATGGAGAAGCCATTAACGCGCTGAACGGTCAAAGTCCACAAGTTACCCGATGTGTTTAAAGCGTTTGTTACTGGCATTACATCATTTTCAATTCGAATATACTCAAAGTCAGATGCAACCAAAGGTAATGTTGCGGTGACCTGTATTGATGTTTCTGAGTCGGTAATGTTGGTATTTAGTACGCATGGTCTAATGTCGGGGTACTTTATTTCTTTATATTCAACTCTTGATAGTTCATCAAGGCAAGATAATGACCAAACGTGATTGCCTTGGTATTTTGGATTTTGCGCCAAGTATCTATTTTCAGAAACAAGATTAACCTTATTTCCTGTGCTGCTTATTAAGTCGTTATATTCATACTTTTGCACAAGTACAGATTTGTTTTTCATTGCGTTGCGGCCAAAGAACTTACTTAAATATGTGCCTTGGTTTGCAATTGACGGGTCGGCGACTAAAGCCGGGCTATCCATATTTGGATCGCTGTTCGCCTTATCTCTAAATGTAATTGTAGCTGAAGCTTGAGAGGCTAAACCCTTACCTGATTTTAAAGCTGGCTCAGTCTCAACAACGTTTGTTATCAACTCCATTCTTTCTATTGAGTCAAAAAAGTATTCTTCGTTTGCTGTGGTAAATACATAATCCCTATCTACAGTGGTTAATGTACCATTGTTTAATTGGTCAACACATGATCGCGGAGTTCCAAAACCCGGAGCGCCAGCAATTGTACAAGCGCCAGTTGAAACCGGAACCGTGATAGTCACAACATAGAAATGTGTAAGCATTAAAAAGCCGCCTTAGCTGACAGTGACCAAGACACCAGCGCGTTACTTCTATTATCATAAGATATATTGTCACTAGATGGCGCGTATACAGCGTATGATGTATAACCCTCCGCTTGAGTTCCATCGGTAACAGGGGCAATGCCAAACTCGTTAATTAATCGATAAAAATCCCTTATGTTATTAATAAATGATTGTGAACCGCTAACTTGTAAATTGGGGAAATTCCAATTTATATTTGGTCTTGTAGGTCTTACTATTTGGCTTGTTGGGTTTCCAAAGTTATCTCTTGTGTTCATAACCCTGTTGTTATATTTCAAGTCATTTAAAGACTGACCACCAGTTACACCGCCATTTGGTATTTCTGCACTTTCACCACCCATGTAAACAGATAAAGACATAATAGAATCTGTAGTGATTGTTAATATTATTGTTGTATTTTGCGGGCTTGCGGACATATCAAAATAAAAAGGGGTATTACTTCTTAAAGTTACTGTTTCATCAAATGAACCGCATTGCAATCTAACTGGTGCACTTTCTGCACTCTGCAAGCTAAAGCCGCCTATATAAATATAATCAAGCGTGTTTATGTTTTGAGTGATAAGTTGAACTTGTCCTGCCGTAGGGGATACTATTAATCTTTTTGAGTAATCCGCGCTCCCTGTTATGTTGTTGGGTACACCGGATATAATTGTCCCGTTCACATTTGTAAGCCTAAACGCTGTTCTAACACTGGTTGCTATTCTCATCGTATAATATTCTCTCT
>CAZMPA010000247.1:0-3078 GCA_964567915.1 uncultured Isosphaeraceae bacterium
GGAGCAGCTCGACGAGGTACGTAGCCGCGCCTGCCTGATTCGAGCGTCATCCATCGCGGCAATCGTCAGCGGCGGCGCCGCCATCGTTCTGGCAATGATCGAACTGCCCTCATTCACCGCCGCGTGGCTGCAAGTGCTCACCGACGCAGCGCAGGCCGCTGGCGCCGCGATGTGTGTGGGCTTTCTGGTTCTTGGGATTCTGCCGAGCATCGAGCGGCTCTTCCACATCACCACCGCAATGACGCTTGCCGAACTTCGCGACCCTCGCCGGCCTCTGCTTCGTGAGTTGCAGCAGCGCGCACCGGGGACGTATGACCACTCGTTGCAGGTTGCGAGCATCGCCGAAGCGGCCGCCGAAGCGATCGGCGCCGACGGATTGCTCGTCTATGTCGGAGGGCTGTACCACGACATTGGGAAGATGCACAAACCGATGTACTTCGTTGAGAATCAGCAGGGCGGCGAGAATCGCCACGACAGCCTGAGCCCGGCCATGAGCCTGCTGGTCATCATCGGACACGTCAAGGACGGCATCGAGCTCGCTCGAGAACACCGCGTGCCGCGAGCGATCATCCACTTCATCGAGTCCCACCACGGCACGACGCTTGTCGAGTACTTCTATCACGCCGCAAGACAGAAGGCCGAAGAGTCCGGCGACAAGGAGTCGCCGCAGGAAGTCGAGTTCCGCTACCCGGGCCCCAAACCACACACGCGTGAAGCGGCCGTACTCATGCTGTCCGACTGCGTCGAGAGTGCGACGCGGGCGATGAACGATCCAACACCCAGGCAGATCGAGGGGCTGGTTCATGACCTGGCCAGGAAGCGCTTGCTTGATGGCCAGTTCGACGATTGCCCGCTGACGCTTGCCGAGCTTTCGAAGGCAAAGGAAGCGATTCTTGCCCGCGTGTGCGCCATCCACCACGGGCGTATCGCGTACCCGGAGGAACCCGTCGACGAGGCACCGGTTCCGGGCGATGAGGTGCCCCGAGTCGAAGCAGCCGAGGTTGGGTGAGTACGGCCTGGCGTCCTCATCGCCGTACCAAAGCGAACAAGACCCGCCGACCATCGGCGAGCCTGTTCGTGTGCAAGGGAGCAGGTTTGGGAGGCCGGGACGCTTGAAGTTCCTGCCTCACCACGTATCCGCTCGGCGGCGGCATTTCTGTCAGCACACACCGAAAAAACCCGGAGCAGTGTCGAGAACGCCCCTCAGGAGGCTGAAATCGCCGCTTCCTGGTCAAAAACGGCTCGAGCCGCGTTGCTGAGCGGTCGGTGGGCGAGTTCGGATTCGTCAACCCACTGGTACTCCCGTCCCCGAATCCCGCCCCGCGGCGGGGCCGCAGTGTGGACGTGCACATGCACCGTGCGGTGCGTGAGCTGCCTGACGAGCGATGCCATCGAGGTCAAACTTCGAAAGGCCTGGGGAAGTTCCGTAGCGAGACGGCCAATATCCAATCGCCGATCTGACTCAATCGTCGGCGCCTGCCACATGCCCGCCCACAGGCCGGTGTCTGGCCGCTGCTGAAGAAGCACGCGGCCTCGACTGCGAACAACGACGGCATGGTGATGCATGACAGCCCACTTCGCCCTCGCCTTGGGCCGCGGCACGGCGGCAACCCGGTTGGCGGCGTACGCGCCGCAGCCGGCCTGGAGCGGACATGATTCGCAGGATGGAGACGACGGACTGCACACGGTGGCGCCAAACTCCATCATGCCTTCGTTGAGCAGCGCCGGATCGACGCACGCCTGCACCAACGCTTCGGCCTGACACCATCTGCGGCTTTCGAACGCCCGATCCTGCTCACGATCGTCACACTCCAGACGGGCGAGCAAGCGGGCGACATTTCCGTCAACGATCGGCTCGCGGCGACCGGCCACGATCGAAGCGATGCTGCCGGCGGTGTACCGCCCCACGCCTGCAAGCGAACGGAGCGACTTCGCATCGAGCGGAACCTCTCCCCCAAACGACTCGACAATCTGCCCCGCCGCGCGGTGAAGTGAGCGAGCACGCCTGTAGTAGCCGAGCCCCTGCCAGCGCGACAGCAGTTCCTGCTCTGATGCGTCCGCGAGCGATTGTGGTGTCGGGAAGCGGCGCATAAAAGAAGCGTATTTCTTGAGGACCCGAGACACCTGCGTCTGCTGAAGCATGATCTCGCTGACGAGCGCCCTCCAGCCAGTTCGATCTTCCCGCCACGGCAGCCTTCTCGCATGGGGGGAGAACCAACCTTCGATGGCGGCGGCGATTTGCCGGGGCGTCCAACTCATGCGTGTAGTCTAGAGATTGGGTCACCAGAACAGGAGCGGCACCATGCGATTTCACCGGCCACACTTCTCCATGCTCGCCTTCATAACGGCGCCCCTCCTCGTCGGCTGCCACCTTGAGTACCACGTCTCGATGACTCCGAACGGCGACACGCTTGATCGAGAAGTCGTGGTGTCGTCCGACATTGAATCGCTCGAACTCGAACGCCTTCAGCGCGCCATGGGGCCGCACACACCGCTGCATCGGAACGGCGACCCGGGCCAGCAACCACCACGACTCATCTTCAACGACCACGTCAGCGGTTCTGACTGGCCGGACGGCTTTGGCGGCACCGGCGCCTGGACGATACACACGTCCCCACTCGGCACGGCCGACTGCTTTCTGGAGTGCCTTGGTGGCGACGTTTCGGCCGTGGATGACATCCTCGCCCTGCAGCGAGGCATCGACGCAGTGGTCAAGCGCGTTCGCCGCCAACTCCGCACTGAACTCGCGGGCGATCCGATGCTGCCTCGAATGCTCCGGCTGCTCAACGACCGAGTCCATCCGGATGCAGCGGACGCAGCGGTGCTGGGCTGGGCGCTGCTCTTCTCGAGCCACATGCTCCCCGACGCCGAGACGACCGGCATCGGTCCGGGGCGAGACCGCATGCAGGCGTACATCAAGGCCCGCATGTCGTCCGCAGCCGTCGCGTTCCTTTGGCAGCGAGGCTGGGTGACCACCTCCGAAGCGCAACTGGCAGCCATGGCCGAGGACCCTTCCGACCTTGACGGCCCTCGCATTGCAGCCCGTGCCCTGGATCTGGACATGGACGGTGATTGGGA
>CAZMPA010000248.1:0-3065 GCA_964567915.1 uncultured Isosphaeraceae bacterium
AGCGGAAGGAGCTGCCGTGGCGGGCGCTCCTGCCCGGCTCACAGCAGTAGCATTGGCCGCGATGCACTTTGAATATCCAGGCTGGCTGGTGCTGCTGTTGGTACTGGTGCCCGTCCTGTGGCGTTCACGCGGGGCCCGCACCACGCTCGGGCCCGTCCGCGGCATTGTGGTGCCGCTTCTGCGATGCATGCTCGTCGCGGCGCTGGTGCTCGCGCTGGCCAACCCGGTGCTGGATCTTCGGTCGGATCGACTGACCGTTGCGGTCGTGCTTGATCGAAGCCGGTCGATGTCCGATCAGGAAGTGGATCGGGCGGTCCAGTGGTTGCAGGCCGCGACCGCGGCGCGTGGCGAAGACGACTTGCTCGCAGTCGTGCACGCAGCTGAGGATGCCTCGGCGGTTCTGATGCCCGACCCGCACGGTCAGGTCGGTGTAGAGCCGCTGCAGAGCAGCGACGCCGGTACGGATCTGGCTGGCGCGATCGAGTTCACGAAGGGACTCCTGCCGAAGGATGGACGGCACCGCATTCTCCTTGTCAGTGACGGCAACGAAACGCGGGGTTCCATTGCAGAGGCGGCGGACCGTGCAGGTGAGGCGGGGATTCCGATTGATGTACTACCGATCGTGTACCACCGCGCCGGCGAGGTGATGGTGGAGCGGCTGATGGCGCCAACCGAGATTCGGTCGAACGAGCCCACCGACCTCCGCGTCGTGCTCCGCGCTGAGTCGCCAACGGCGGGCACGCTGCACCTGCTCTCAGAAGGTGTACCGATCTCGGAAAGGATCCCGCTGCAATTGGAGGCAGGCACCACCGTGGTGCCACTACGCGTGCCTCCGGGCAACCGGGCGATGCAGCGCTACGAGGCTGTGTTCGAGCCGGCTGCCGACTCGGGTGATCGCACGCTCGGAAACAACGCTGCGTCCGCTGTCACGCTGCAGGTCGGCCGGGGCCGCGTGCTCGTCGTATCAAATGGGGGCCCGGGCGCCGCGTACTTCACGGATGTGCTCAGCGACCGAGGCCTTGCTGTCGAATCCGCGGGCGTGGAAGCGATTTTCGGCGGTCCTCCGGCACTGGCTGCATGGGACGCCATCGTGCTCGCGGACGTGCCCCGCTGGAGTATTCCAGATCGGCTCGACGGGGAGTTGGCTGAATGGGTGCGAGTGGGTGGAGGTGGGCTGCTGATGACAGGCGGTTCGACCAGTTTGGGCGCAGGCGGGTGGATCGGCTCAGAGGTCGCTGGCGTGCTGCCGCTTGGACTCGACCCACCGGCGGATCGACAGGTGCGACGCGGCGCATTGGCGATCATCCTGCACTCCTGCGAGATGCCTCAGGGCAATGCCTGGGGGCGGAGGGTTGCGGAGGCTGCCATCGAGGCGCTCTCCAGCGTCGACATGATTGGTCTGCTGGAGTACGACAATCGCCAGGGCGGCACGCGTTGGGCGCTGCCCATGCAGCAGGCGGGCAACAAGCGAGCGGCATTGCACGCGGCTGCCTCGCTGAAGTACGGCGATATGCCCGACTTCGCCGAAGCCATGCAGGACGCGTTGGAGGGCGTGATGGGCGTCGATGCCGGCCAGCGGCACGTCATCATCATTTCCGACGGCGATCCGCAACCACCCGGTGACGATCTCCTCGACCAGTACGTGCAGGCGCGGGTCAGTGTCACGACGGTGATGGTTGGAGGGCACGGCACGCCGATCGACCGCAGGCGGATGGCCGCCGTGGCGTCGATCACCGGAGGGCGTTTCCACGACGTGGTTGACGCGACGCAGTTGCCCCAGATCTTCTGCCAGGAAGCGCAGGTTGTTTCTCGCTCGCTCATTCAGAAGGGGTCGTTCGCGGCGGGCTGGACCGGACCGGGCGGCGGGCCGTTGACGGGCGGTGACATGGCCGCGATCGGACCAATTCCCCCAGTCCACGGCTATGTGTTGACCGAGTCGCTTGGCGGGTTGTCGCAGGACACGATGGTGGTGGCCGGCTCCAACGGGTCCGACCCGCTGCTCGCGTGGCGGAGCGCGGGGCTGGGCCGGACGGCGGCGTTCACCAGCGAGGTGGGCGGTCCGTGGACGGCGGACTGGGCCGACTGGCAGGGTGCCGGGCCGTTGTGGGAACGCACGATGGGGTGGCTCCTCCGCCCTGGCGACGAAGGCCTGCTTGCGATGCAGTTGCGGGAGGGCGACGACGGAGAGGTCGTGGTGGATCTCGAGGCCGTCGCGTCGGACTTTGCCAACTTCCTGCAGACCGAGGCTGTGGTGATGGGCCCCGGTGGCGGCGGCGGTCACGTGCCGCTGCAACAGGTCGGGCCGGGGAGGTACCGCGGCGTCTTTCAGATGGACCAACCCGGGGGCTGGGTGGTCGGCGTGAAGTACCGCGGAGTCGATCCACGCACCAACGAGCCCGTCGAGGGATGGGTGCAGGGCGCGACAGTTCGGAACTGGTCGGGCGAAGACGCAGCCGTACGAAGTAATGCGACGCTGCTGGCAGACGTTGCCAGACGAAGCGGAGGCCGCGTGCTGTCGATGCGCAACGACCCCGCCCAAGCCGTGGTCTTTGAGCGAACGGGTCTGGTGGCGACTGCGGGCCAGCGGAGCATCTGGGCGATGCTCGCGATCGCGGCGGCTGTGCTGCTCCTGTTGGACGTGGCCGTGCGCCGAATTGTTCCAGACCGGCAGCGGCAAGCGGTGCTCGCTCGCCGAGCCGCGGAGGCTTCGGCGGGCGTGGCGCGATCGGCGGAGTCGGCGTGGAAGCGGGCCAGGGCGGGGGCCAGAGCGGGGGCACATCAGAAGGATCCGCCGCCGTCAACCGAACAGGCGCGGGCCGAGGAGCCTCCGAAGGCGGACGAGGAAGAAGCGGCGGGGGACACCATGTCACGGCTTCGCGCGGCGAGGAAGCGGCTACGGGACGAGGATCACCAATGAGCGGGCCGCTCCAGCCACCTCCCGATCCAGATCCCCGCGACGCCGCGTCCCTGGCTGCCTCCATGTCCGCCGTGGCCGGTGGGCTGCATGCGCTGCGGAGCGAAGTGGCGGGAGTGATCGAGGGGCAGGAGGCGGTCGTCGGCTCGGT
>CAZMPA010000249.1:0-3053 GCA_964567915.1 uncultured Isosphaeraceae bacterium
CCCGCCGCAGCGCACATCACGTGCCTGACGATCACAAACCTCCAGGGATTGCAGGCGGCCGCGCCCTGGGGCGGCATTCTGGTCCAGCACGCGTCACCGACCATCACCAATGTTGTGGTCAGCAACTCAACCGTGCCCAAGGATGGTGGGGGAATCACGCTGATCAACAGCGACTCCCGCCTGCACAACGTCGTTGTGTCTGCGTGCAGGGCGGCCACCTGGGTACGTGTCGGGGGGCAGTCCAACGCTGACCTCCTGCACGCTGCAATTGTGCGAGGCAAGTTACGGGGGAAACCTGTACGCGGTGGACGCTGACATCACGATACGGGACTCAACCATCGCCAGTGCAGGACCATACGGCCGCTGGGGAGCGGGGGCATTCTTCGAAAACTGTAGCGCCGATCTCGAGCGAGTACATGTCTTGAAGAATCACCTGACGTGTGTCCCGCCTGGCTACACCGAAGCGTCGCTCCATGTCGGGGGGGGGTGCGGGCTTGCGTTTGACCGGGGCGTGGCGAAACTGACGGATTGTGTGATTCGTGACAACAGCTCGTCGACGGATTCGGATGCAGAGTTCGCCAACGAATCCATCATCAAGGGCGGTGGGGTTTACGCCAAGGGATGCCGGCTCCTGCTTGAGTCATGCGCGGTGACCAACAACTTCTGTGGAGATCGGGATCTGCAACGAAAGTCGGCGATCGGTTCATTGGGCGGCGGCATCTGTGTGCAGGGGCATGCGTCTGACCAGACGAGCGTCGTGATTGCTGGTGGGCGAGTCAACCTGAATCAGGCCACGGGGCTTGGGGGTGGCTTGTATGTCGATCCTGGAGACAGCGTTTCGCCCGACACGGTGCCCCGAATCAGAATGCACGGGGCCATGGTCGCCAGCAATCATGCGGCATGGGATTGGGGATGGCATTGGAACCAGGACGTGGGCTCCTACGCATTCGTGAACACCGTCATTCCGTTGCTGGACCTGATTGAGGACCACACCGGGAACTTCTCGCAGTGGTTTGACCCAGAGGACATTCGCCAACTGTATTACGACCAGTGGACGTCAAAGGGTGGCGGGATGTACATCGAGGGTGGAGATGTCGAGTGTTGGCATACCACGTTCTTTGAGAACTACGCCGACATGAGCGGCGGGGGATTGTACATCAATCAGACGGCTGACCCCGTATTGCTCCATGACTGCCACATGGTGCAGTGCAGCGCCACAAACAATGGCCCGGGCGTGGCCATGGCCGGAAGCGCTCACGTGTCATTCGATGATCACTCGAGTCTGGTTGGGTGCCGATTTCAATCCGTGCCCAGAGTCGATCTCAATTGGGATGCGAGCCAGTTTGGGCTCTTCTCAGGCGACAGCGCAACGGAGTGCACGGTGGCGCTTCAGGACACCTATGTGTGCGTCGGCTACGTGGACTGCCCGACCGCAATCGACTTCGCACTCTACGACGTGACGATGCCGCTTGAGATGCTGCCCTTCTATCACTACGACTTGGATTGTGCGCCGGTCGGGTTCCTCTACACCGTCCAATACGAAGACCTCGGCGGAAATTCGGTGAACATGGAGGGATGTTCCGCGCCGGACAGCGATGGGGACGGGACACCGGACCCACTGGACCGATGCCCAGGTGCGCCCGAGACGGACAGTGACCTCGACGGAGTTCCGGATTGCAAAGACCAGTGTCCCGGCATGGTCGATGCGGACTTCGACGAGGACGGGATTCTGGATTGCCACGACCAGTGCCCGGGTGAACCAGACATCGACTCGGACGGCGACGGCGTGATGGACTGCAAGGACCAGTGCCCCGGCATTCCCGACACTGATTCCGACGGTGACGGGGTGGCGGACTGTCATGACCAATGTCCGGGCACGGCAGATGTCGACAGCGATGGCGACGGCGCGCTGGATTGCGTCGACCCGTGCCCGCAGATTCCGTATGACTGCGACGGCGACCCATCAACGCTCGAACTCGCCCCTGGGATGAGCATTCAAGGCGCGATCGACACTGCGCCCCATGGCGCGACGCTCGCTTTCGCCGCTGGCCGCTATGACGCGCAGCGCGTATACCTGGCCGGTCGAACGCTCCACTTTGCTGGCACGAAGGATGGTCATGGCAAGCCCGCAACTGTCTTTGACGGTGGTGGCCAGCCCATGTTCAGCCTTGAGGGCGGGCCGCTGACCGATGGCACGTCGTTCGCCGACATTGTGTGGACCGATGGCGCCTGTGACTGGGGGGATGGGCTGTGGGGCTCGGCTGTCACCATGAACAGCGGCCCTGACAACCCAGGCAAAGTCAGCTTCGCGAACTGCACGTTCACCAATCAGACGCCCATCCTTCAGGCGGGTCTTTCAGGTATCATTCGTTTACAAAGCCACGACTGCGATCTCACGGGCTGCAACTTCACAGGCAACGGCACCGATCAATTCGCGTGCGGGCCCCCGGTCTCAACGCAGTGGTGCCAGCTCACGATCCACGCATCGACGTTCGCTGCCAACACGCTCAACACGCCGGCGGTTGCTTCGGCGTGGGGAGGCTCGACACACATGTTGGCGTGCACCGTCGAGGACAACCTGCTCGCCGGCGGACCGGTCGCGGTCTATCAGGGCGACATCGACGGGGAGTCGAAACTCGATGTGCTGGTGTCCAGTTTCACGGGCAACCACAATGCGTATGGCACGGAGTACCCGCTCTTCTCAGTCGCAGACCCTGTTTTCGTCACGCTGAATCAAAATCACATCTGCGACAATGAACTGAGCGAGATCCTGCTTGGAGGCCAGCTTGAGCAGTCGATCGACAACTGCCACGACGACGGCTGCGCCGACGATGACGGGGACGGCCTGCGCAATTGCGACGATCCCTATCCGGAGTGGCCAGGGAGAGCGTCTGCGGACCGGCTACAGATGTACGCGACGCCGGCCGCGGGTTCGATTCAGGGTGCGTTCGATGTGGCTGTTGACGGCGCGACCATTCACGTGTCGGGGGGGACCTATTACGAACACAGTCTCAACATGGGCGGCAAGCCACTCTCGCTTGTGGGTCCGGGCG
>CAZMPA010000250.1:0-3005 GCA_964567915.1 uncultured Isosphaeraceae bacterium
TCATCGAGATGGGTCAACGGCTTGGTCATCGATCAACTCCTCGCTGGCACGCATCACACGTTGGCAAACGGCCTGCGACCAGTGTCCCATCCACCATCGTCGCCTGCACGGTCGCCGAGCGAATATCCGCGAAAGGGTCACCGCTCCACAGGACCAGGTCGCAAGCCGCCCCCACCGAGAGCGGCCGGGCATAGCCGCAGGTCGCCGCGGCCTCAACGGTGGCTGCAAGAAACGCGTTGTGGGCCGACAGGGCCTCATCCGGATGAAACGGCTGCCCGGCCACATCTTCACCGGTGATGGCGGCCCGCAGCGTCCCAACCGGATCCACCGGCGAAATGGGCCAGTCGGTACCGAACGAGAGTATCGCCCCGGCTCGCAACATCGATTGCAGCGGAAGCAGCCCGCCGGCCCGGTCGCCAAGCCGGTCGGGCGCCATGCCGGCGTCCTCGGCGCGATGCGTCGGCTGGACGCTCAGCCTCGCGCCGCCCATCGCCTGCAGTTCCGTAGCGCCGACCACCTCTGCATGCTCGATGGTGCACCGGTCCGGTGCCCGCCGCTGCAAGTCGATCGCCCGCGACAGAGCCGCGTCTCCGATGGCGTGCATCACGGGCGACAACCCGGCATCCACGACTGCGTCAAACCACTCCCCATCCCGCCCGGCGAGTGCCAACTCAACCCAGAGGCCTCGCGTGTCGGGATCGTCAGCGTACGGGTCGTGCAACCGCGCCGTACGCGACCCAAGTGTTCCGTCGAGGAATGCCTTACAGCTGCTGACGTGGATTCGTTCGCTCCGCGGAACGCCGCCGAGCCAGTCCAGATCAAGCGGGAGTTCCCGATCGAGCTGCACGACGGAGAGGCGCATGGGAAGGTCATCGCGCCGCGGGAGATAGTGCCGCTCCACGTCAGCGCGGTACTCCATCGTCCTGGCCATCGTCACGCCCGACGCAAGCAGGTGCCGCATGCCCTGCTCGAGGGCCGCCCCACGCGCTGATTCTGGAAGAGGTGGGACGATCGGATTGACCAGCTCCCAGGCGGCGGCTTCGGCAAGCAGCCCGGTCGGATTCCCCGCCGCGTCACAGGCGACCCGCCCGCCCGGCGGCGGCGATGACAAATCCAACTTGCTCATGACCGTCTCGCTCACGAGCACGGCATGCCAGTCGCACCGCCAACACACAACGGGCCGATTGCCCGCGCACCGAAGCCACGTCGCGTCCGGGCTGCTGCCATCGGGCCAGTTCGTCTCGTTCCAACCCGTCGCAACCAGCCATCGATCCTCGGGCAGCGCTTGATGAGTAGACGCAATCGCGGCCTCAAACTCGTCCCGGCCGCGAACGCCCGAGAGGTCAAGGCTCATCGCCGACTCGCCGCCGAGCATCAGGTGCAGATGCGCGTCGACGAGGCCGGGCGTCACGACCGCACCGGAGAAGTCCACGTCGCATGTCGTTGCCTCCCCCCATGTGATCTCCCGCACGCAACCATCTCGCACGCGAATCGTGGCCGCAGCGGGACGCGCCGCCGAGCCATCCCAGAGCTTCATGTTGCCCAGCACCAGATCGGACATGCGTCTCAGCCTGTATTGCGCGGACCACGGTCACACCGCTCAGTCAGACCCCCGGGGGCCACGCCCCGCCGTCCGGCCATGCTATCGTTCCACAATGGACCGCATATTCGTGATTCCGCTGCTTGCTTCGCTCTTCGCCGCCTCGTGCGGGTCGAATGACGCCAAACCTCCACCGCCCCCGGGCGCCACCACTCAGGCCCCATCCTCGACGCATGCCCCGTCGACACCCCGGGCCCAGGGCCTGGCCACAGTTGATACGAGGTCCGGTGGACGCAGCACCTCCACCGCCGACCTGGCGCAACCGGCCGACCCGAGACGCATCGAGTTCCTCGGCCTGGAGGCGCCCACAGATCCGGTGTGGCGTTGGAGCCCGGTCCGCAAGCCGATGCGACTGCACACGTGGACGGTCCCCGCCCCTGAAGGATCCGAACCAGCCGAGTTGACCATGATTCACTTCGCCGAGGCAGTTGGCAATACGGCCGAAGCCAATGTGCGGCGATGGACCGGTCAATTCCGCGGCGACGATCTTCCGCCTCGCCCCGAGGTGACACCGATGACCGTTGCCGGCATGCCAGTCACCATGGTCGAGTTGCGGGGGGAGTACCTTGGAATGGGCGGCGGCTGGCACAAGGCCGATCACGCGATGCTGGTCGCCATGGTCGAATCAAAGGACGGTTCGATCTTCATCAAGATGCTCGGTCCCGCCGCCACGGTGGATGCAGCCCGGGCCTCATTCATGGCGATGGTCGAGGGCATTCGGCCCTCCAATCGCTAGGCCTCAGCCCAGACAGTCCCTGGACGCACGTCAAACGTCACCAGGTCGCCCTCTCGGAGGTCGGGGTCCAGGACATCCAATTCCACCCGAAGCGGGACGACCGATCGCACGATGCACCACGAGTCGCCAATCGACTCAACGCGTCCTGCCACGGTTCGAAGTGGCCCGCTGGTCGGCTCGACGAACTTGCCTCCGGCTGATGCCCGGTGCATTCTCGCGGCTTGAGCTGTGATGGTGCCGTGAACGGCGTCACCCACCGCCCCGGCTGGCGGGTGCGACACATGCAACATCAATCGATAGGGACCGCCCGGAACAGCGATGGTGACTCGATCGCCATCGATGGCTTGAATGCGTCCGCGAAACGTGGGAGTCGATGTGCTCATCTGCATGGCGTCAGTGTACTGGCGTGGGTTGATTCAAAAACGCCCGAACCAGTTGCGGGCCGCGCACGCTCATGAAACTCTCGGGATGAAACTGCACACCGGTCAGTGAAGCGGCGGGGCCAGCGGGCCATCCCCCCTTCCACCGAAGGCCCATCACCTCGCCGCCGGCAGTCCATGCGGACACTTCAAACTCCGGGCTCACGGAATCGCGGCGGACAATCAGCGAGTGATACCGAGTCGCTTCAAATGGGCTCTCGACACCCTCAAAGATGCCGCGACCATCGTG
>CAZMPA010000251.1:0-3003 GCA_964567915.1 uncultured Isosphaeraceae bacterium
TCACCGTCCTGCAGTCCGACCCGGTGCATCCGGAAGTCTTCGACGATGAGCATCTTGAGCGGGTCCACGCCTTCGTCTCGATGCGATCCGACGAGAAGAACATGCTGGCCTGCGCCTACGCCCGCAGGTGTGGCGTCGAGACCGTCATGCCGGTCGTCCGGCATGCCGAGTTCCTTCCGCTTATGCACGAGTTGGGCCTAGAGCAGACCTGGAATCCGAGGCAGGCTGCCGTACAGGCCATCAACCGTGTCCTGCACTTCCACGAGTTTGAGCGAATCGAGGGCTTCTTCAGGGGCACGCTCGAACTCATGCGACTCCGCGTCGGCGCGGCCGCCCCGCTCGACGGGAAGATGCTGATGGAACTCGACCGGGATCCGCCACTCCTGGTGCTGGCCAGCGAAGACGACGATGGCCGGCCCTGCGTGCCGGACGGATCCATGCGAATCACAGCCGGCAGACACATGATCGTCCTGACGACAGCGGACGATGCTGAGGCAGTCTGCACACTGCTCGCTGCGGGGACCGGGCGGTGAACATTCGGTTCGTGCTCGCGCAGTGGGGCAAGCTGGGCCTCCTTTTCGGGCTGCTCCTGGCAGCGGTCGGGCTCATCTTCCTGCTCATACCGGGCGATGACGGCATCATGCTCGACGCCGCAGAACTCAGTCTCCTTGGCAGCGGCGCCGTGGCGGCGGCAGTCGGGCTGACCGTGTTTCTGGTCGGGCGGCCCGCAACCGTCATCTCCGTCAAGGTAAACGGGCACACATCGGACACCTACACGCGGCCATACCGCATGAGTCGCCGCGACGCCGCGCTGGTCACAACGGGCGCCTGGGTGCTTGGCGCCGCGGTCGCAGCGACGCCTTTCCTCGTGTGGGGCCACATGGCGGACGGGGCTCCCGCCGACCACCCATTCAAGTCGGTCATCGACTGCTACTTCGAGGCCATGAGCGGCCTTACGACGACCGGGGCAACGGTCTTGAGCGACATCGAGGCGCTCCCCCGCTCGCTGCTGCTCTGGCGATCGCTCATTCAGTGGCTCGGGGGGCTCGGCATTCTGGTGTTGTTCGTGGCCATTCTTCCCGGGCTCGGAACGGCAGCCAAGAAGCTGTTTCGAATCGAGTCGCCGGGCCCCGACCCGGAAGGCGTCCGGCCGACCATCCGCCAGACCGCCCGGAGGCTCTGGACGTTGTACGTCGGGCTGAGCGTCACTCAGATGGTGCTGCTCTTCGCTACCGGGATGAGCCTGTTCGATGCAGCAAACCACACCTTCACCACGCTCGCCACCGGCGGCTTCAGCACACGCAACGCCAGCATCGCCAGGCCGGAGTCGCTTGCCGCCGAAATCGTGCTGATCGTGTTCATTGTCTTGGCCGGTTCCAATTTCACCGTCCTGCTCGCGTTTCTCAAGGGACGGTGGAGGTCGGCGCTCAAGGACACGGAATTCAGGATCTACCTGCTGTGCCTGATCGGTGGAACACTGCTCGTGACGGCGGCTCTGGTCGGCTCGGGAGACCCGCTGGTCCTGAGCAATGGAGATGAAGTGGCCGCCTCCGGCGGTGAGTCGCTGCGGGCCGCGGCATTCACGGTCGTGTCGCAACAGACCACGACCGGCTACGCCACGTTCGACTTCGACCTCTGGCCGTTTGCGGCCAAGGCCATGATCATCCTGCTGATGTTTGTCGGTGGCTCGGCAGGCTCGACAGCGGGCGGGGTCAAGGTCGTACGGGTGTGGATCGCCCTTCGCGTGCTCTGGGGAGAACTCGAGCGATTCTTCCGGCCAGACGTCGTGCGGCCACTGAAGGTGAGCGGTCAGGTCATCGACCGGGAGCAGAAACTCAACGTGGTGACGTACCTGCTCGGGACCATCCTGCTGCTTGCGGTTGGCGCCATCGTCATTCAGGCGCTCGAAGCAGAGTGCTCAAACTGCAACTTCGCCACCGCCGCCACAACAAGTCTGGCAACGATCTGCACGGTGGGCCCGGGGCTCGACGCCGTCGGGGCCATCCAGAACTATGGCTGGTTCTCAGATGCCACCAAACTCTTCCTGTGTGGGCTCATGTTGATCGGCCGGCTTGAAGTCTTCGTCATTCTGGTGCTGTTCCACCCCAGATTCTGGCGTGGGACCTCCTGACCAGACGCGTCGCACGACGCCCGGCTCCCCTACAATCCCACCCCTCATGAGCATCGATCCAGACCAGATCGTCGACGTGACGCCCCCGCCCATGAGCAGGGCCGATCGGCTGTTCCTCCCGGCAGTCTTCAAGGGGCTCGGGACGACGCTCCGGCACTGCCTTGGCAACCTCGGACGCGACGGCAAGAACACCCGCAACATTCACGTGGTGCAGTATCCGGAGGAGCGGCGAGAGCATCGCGATGTGCTCGAAGGCGGCCAATACGCCCCGACCTTCCGAGGCGTGCACCGGCTCAACCGCGACGACGCCGGACGCGTCCGATGCGTGGCGTGCTTCATGTGCGCCACAGCGTGTCCAGCCAACTGCATTCACATCGTCGGCGAGGAATCTCCCTGGGATGACCGGGAGAAGTACCCCAAGCAGTTCGACATCGACGAACTCCGCTGCATCTTCTGCGGCATGTGCGAAGAAGCCTGCCCAGTGGACGCAATTGAATTGACACCTCGCTACGAGGTTGTCGGGCTCTCCCGCAACGAAATGATCTTCGACAAGGCCAAGCTCCTCGAGGTCTATGACCAGACCTGCGAGGAGAAGCCGATGTAGTCGAAAGCGGTGCCACTTCCATCAGGCAAGTCAGGGCAGTCTCCAGACGAGAAGAATCGTCTCTGGAGGCTCTCGTCCATGGGCTTTACGCTCACCACCGAGGTAGTCGCGGGTGTCCTGCTTGGCTGGCTGGCGGACTGGGCATTTGGCTACGACCGCACGTTTATCGTCGTGGGCGCCATTGTCGGCGTCCTGGTCGGCATGACAGGGTTCATTCGCTCTGCCCTGGCTGAGAACCGCCGCGCCGAGCGTGAGCGGAATAAACAGT
>CAZMPA010000252.1:0-2980 GCA_964567915.1 uncultured Isosphaeraceae bacterium
GGACGCCGCTCGCCAGAAGGCTGAGTTGGCCGCCGAGCGGGCCGCCAAAGAACGCAAGGCGGAGGTCGATCGAGAAGTCCGCGATGCCCGCGCCGAGGTCAAGGTGCAGCAGGACCGGCTGTCCAAGAGAGAGGACACGCTGGAGGAAGCACAGGCTCGCCTCGCCGCCCGCGAGTCCAAACTCGATACTCGGCAGTCCAAGGTGCAGAACCGGGAGAACGAGGTCGAGTCGAGGGCCGAACAGGTTGAGGCCCGAGACGCTGAGATCACCACCCGGCTGACCGAAGTGGCGGACCTCAGTCGGGACGATGCGCGAGCCCAAGTGCTCGAGCGGGTCGGCCAGGAAGCCGAAGAGGAAGCTGCGGGACTCAAGCGGCAGATCGTGGAGGCTGCGGAGTCGGATGCCAAGCGGCAGAGCCGCGAAATCACCATCATGGCCATTCAGCGATTCGCAGCAGAGCACGTCGCAGACTCAACAGTTCGATCCGTGAAGATTCCATCGGACGATCTGAAGGGGCGGATCATCGGACGTGAGGGACGCAACATTCGCGCAATCGAACGCGCGACCGGCGCCGATGTGCTTGTTGACGACACCCCTGGCGTCATATCGGTCTCGTGCTTTGATCCAATCCGTCGGGCCATCGCAGGTGAATCGCTGTCGCGGCTTGTCGCGGATGGTCGCGTCCATCCCTCACGCATCGAGGAGATCGTCGAGACGGTCAAGAAGGACCTTGAAGAGCGGGTGCAGGAGAAGGGCAATGAAGCCGTTGTTGAAGCCAAAATGCGTGGGCTGCACCCGAAGATTGTCGAGGCGATGGGCAAACTGCACTTCCGGACGAGTTTCGGCCAGAACGTATTGCGGCACTCAATCGAGGTGGCGTATCTGAGCCAGACCATTGCCGATCAACTCGGACTGGACGGCGCCATCGCGCGGCGTTGCGGCTTCCTGCATGACATCGGCAAGGCGATGGATCACGAGATGGAGGGCGGGCATCCGGCGATCGGCATGGAGTTCGCCCGGCGTTTCGGCGAGACGCGGGAAGAAGTCCTCAATGCGATCGGTGGCCACCACGGCGATATCCCATCGACGAGCCCGTACACCCCGATCGTCATGGCGGCGGACGCCGTGTCGGGCGCTCGTCCGGGCGCCAGGCGGGAGTCGATGGAGCTCTACATCCAACGGCTCAAGCAACTTGAGGAGATCGCTCGCGAGAGTGGCGCCGTGCGTGAGGCGTACGCGATTCAGGCCGGACGCGAAGTTCGGGTCATCGTGGATTCGGGCCGCGTCAACGACGACGAGGCATTCATCATTGCGGACAAGATCGCTCGACGTGTGGAGGATGAAATGACCTTCCCGGGCGAAATCAAGGTGACCGTCATGCGTGAGACCCGCGCAGAAGCAACGGCCCGCTGAGCAGGAGACGAGCGTCATGCCCATCAAAGCGACGGATCTGAAGAAGGGACAGGCGTTGATCTTTGACGGCCAATTGCAGGTCGTGATCGGCACCGATCACGTCAAGCCCGGCAAGGGTCCGGCCTATGTTCAGGCCAAGATGAAGAATGTCGACACCGGGACCATCAAGACCAACCGAATCAACTCCAGCGACAAGCTCGAGGATGTGTCGATTGATCGTCGGACCATGCAGTACCTCTACGACTCAAGTGGCCACGGCAAGGGGCCGTTTGTGTTCATGGACGGCGAGTCCTTCGAGCAGATGGAACTCGACGGGGATCTTCTCGGCGATATGACCAATTGGCTCGTCGAGAACCTCGAGTGCGTGGTCATGGTGTTCGAGGGCCGGGCGCTCGGTGTGGACCTGCCGCCGTCCGTGGAATTGGAGATCACCGAGACTGCGCCGCAGCCGAAGGGTGCGACTGCGACGAACCAGCTCAAGGAGGCGACTGTGGAGACGGGCGCACGCGTCCGCGTGCCACCGTTCATCGAGACTGGCCAACGCGTGAAGATCAACACGGAGACGGGCGAGTACCTCGGGAAGGCCTGAGGCCGTGCAGCGGCTCTCCGACATCAAGGCCATGCTCGCCGAGCGGGGGCTTCGCCCGCGCCGCCGTTTCGGCCAGAACTTTCTGCATGATCACAACCTGCTGACGCGGCTCGTGGATGCTTCGGGTGTGGGCGGCGGCGATCTCGTACTTGAGGTCGGACCTGGCACGGGCACGCTGACCGAGACGCTTCTGGATCGGGGGGCGGAGGTCGTTGCGGTTGAACTGGATCGCGATCTGGCGGATCTGGTTGAGGACAGGATTGCGGGGCGGATTTCATTGATTCGCGGCGACTGCCTCGGCAGGTCGCGGTCGCTGGCGAAGCCTGTTGTCGATGCGCTAGCGGGGCGGGCCTTCAAACTTGTCGCCAATCTTCCGTATCAGGTGGCCAGCCCACTGATGTCCGAGTTACTTCTGGGGCACCAGAATTGCACGGGTCAGTGGGTCACGATTCAACAGGAGGTCGCCGACAGGCTGACGGCATCGCCCGGGGAAGCCGCATGGGGACCGCTTGGGGTCATCATTCGGGCGATGGCGGACGTGGAGCAGATCGCCACGCTTGCGCCGAGTTGTTTCTGGCCGGCCCCAAAGGTTCGCAGCGCGATGGTGGCCATCATTCCGCACGCGAATCGTCCCAAGGACCCGCGTGGATTCGCTTCCTTTGTCACGGAGTTGTTCACCACACGCCGCAAGCAATTGGGGGGTGTTCTGGGTCGGGAGGTCGTGGCGGCTGCTGGCATCGAACCTGCGGAGCGGTGTGAACGACTTGATATCGATTCGCTGCAGCGGTTGTATGCGGCGAAGTTGGGGCGTGCCTGAGGGGACGGCCGCGCGTGCCTTTCCGCTCCCTCGCTTGCGGGGGAGCTCCCGCGCAGCGGGTGAGGGGGTGTGTGATGTTGTCAACGACGCCGCTGCCTCAGCACGTCCGCTCCCTCGCTTGCGGGGGAGCTCCCGCGCAGCGGGTGAGGGGGTGTGTGAT
>CAZMPA010000253.1:0-2976 GCA_964567915.1 uncultured Isosphaeraceae bacterium
GATCTTCGGCCGTCAGAATCTTCGTAGTCGGCTCGTTGAGAGCACTGAGCGCCGCATAGAGCGTCGTCGTCTTGCCCGACCCGGTCGGCCCCGTGATGAGCACCACGCCGTTTGGCTTGCGGATCAGATCATTCATGAGCTCAAGTTCGTCGTCCCGCAGGCCGATCCGGTCGATTGCCAACTCGACGTTGCCACGGTCGAGCACACGCATCACGACGGACTCACCGAACATGGTCGGCAGCACCGACACACGCAGGTCGATCGGGTTCTGCTGCACGGTCAACTCAATCCGGCCGTCCTGGGGCAGCCGCCGTTCGGCAATATCGAGGTTTGCCATGACCTTGATACGCGAGACAATCGGCAGCGCAAGGTGCGGAGGCGGCGGCACCATTTCGTACAGCACGCCATCGATGCGATACCGCATCTTGAACTCTTCCTCGAAGGGCTCAAAGTGGATATCGCTCGCCTTGTCCTTGATCGCCTGCAGCAGCACCAGGTTGAGAAGCTTGACCACCTTGTTGTCTTCGGATGCGGCCGCCAGTTGGTCGAGGTCAACCGACTCGCCGCGGCCTTCCAGCGCCGCGAGCGTGTCCGACTCCTCCAACTGGGCCATCACGTCGAGCATCGACGAGCCGCTCTGGCTGCTTGCATAGAGACGCTCGATGGCCGCCTCGACCGCTTCCGGCGGCGCGACGACGGCCTGCACTTTGAAGCCCATGAGCAGGCGGAGGTCGTCCACCGCCCTGTAGTTGTCCGGACTCTTCATGGCGATTGTGATCGCCTTGCGAGCCGGGTCGAAGGACACGGGCACAATCTGATAGGTCCGGGCGGTTTCAGCGGGAAGGTGCTCGATCAACGCTTCGTCAATGGCCTCAGGATCGAGCTTGATGAACTCGAGGCCGATCTGCCCGGTCAGTACTTCCAGAATGTCCTGCTCGGTGATCTTGCCGAGCTCGACCAGAATGGCTCCAACCTTTGTCCGCTCGCCCTTGGCGGCACGCTTCTTCTGGATGCTCAGCGCTTCGTGGACCTCGTCGCGGGCGAGCTTGCCAAGCTTGACCAGGATGCGGCCGAACCGCCTGCCCTTCAACTCCGCAGCCGGCCCCCCACCTCCGCGACGGGACTTGGGCCCGCGGCGGCCCGAAGACGTACGCGTGGACGAACGCCCGCTCGAACCGCCAGGCTTGGGTTGTGGGTCGGATGGAGGCATGGGCAGGTTCCTCTTTGCCCCACTCGGGGCGGTCATGGAGTGCCGGGCGTCGCCTGCGTAGGCTCAGAAACCGGCTCGGACCAAGGTGGCGCCCCCGCCCAGTCGCTCGTCACCGTGGAGTATGGGATGTGTCCCGCCCCCGATCAAGGGGGCGAGGATGGCTTTTTTGGTTGCGACAGCGGCCAACCGCAATGGTCCATGGCGGGAGTCTGGCGACCTCAGGTGTCTGCCGGAGCGCTCTTCTGGTCCAGTTCGGTCCGCCCAACCGACTTTCCGACCCGGTGAATGCGGTTTGTGAGCTCAGCAGCGTCGCGGGCCTTGTCGATCATCTCCTCGGCGTCGATGAGCCCCCGCTCGTACAGGCTCCAGAGGTGGTCGTCGAGCAACTGCATGCCGAACTTCTTGCCGGTCTGAATGGCAGAGTCAATTCGGAAGGTCTTGTTCTCACGAATGAGGTTTGCGATGGCTGGCGTCACGACCAGGAACTCGTAGGACGCCACCCGGCCGGGCTTGTCGCACCGGGCCAGAAGCTGCTGGGACAGCACGGCCAGCAGGGTGACCGATAGCTGCACCCGAATCTGCTCCTGCTGGTTGGTCGGGAAGGCGTCGATGATCCGGTTGATCGTGCCCGACGCGCCAGTCGTATGCAGCGTGGCAAACACAAGGTGGCCCGTCTCGGCCGCTGCAATCGCGGCCTCGATCGTCTCAAGGTCACGCATTTCGCCGACGAGAATCACGTCGGGATCCTGCCGCAGGGCCCGCCGCAGCGCCTCGGCGAAGGACGGCACGTCCACGCCGACCTCTCGCTGATTCACCACGGATTTCTTGTGATAGTGGTAGTACTCGATCGGATCTTCGACCGTCACAATGTGGCGATCGAACTTCATGTTGATGTAGTCGATCATGGTCGCCAGGCTGGTCGTCTTACCAGAACCAGTCGGGCCGGTCACGACGAACAAGCCACGCGGGCGGCGAATCAACTCCCGCACGATTTCCGGAAGACCGATCTGCTCGAATGTCAGCAACTCATTAGGGATCAGACGCAAGCAAATGCTCACGTTGCCACGCTGCTTGAAGACGGCGACACGGAAGCGGGCCCGGTCGCCATAGGCAAAGCCGAAGTCCGTGCTGCCGTGCTCCTGCAGTTCCTGCTGGCATCGCTCGGGCGTGATCGACTTCATGAGCGCGACGGCGTCTTCGTTGTCTAGCACCTTCGTGTCCAGCCCGCGGAGCCGACCAGAGAGGCGAAGCGTCGGTTTGCGACCCACCGAAATATGCAAGTCGGACGCGTCCTGGCGGATCACGGTGTCAAGAAGTCGATCAATCTGAATACTGGACATGGCCGTTCAATGTACCCGCACCTGCGCGGATCTCGCCTCCTACTCGGAATCCATATTCGCCGCGACCAGGACGTCAGCCTGCGCAAATCTCGCGATTTCCGGCATTGTCGTGACGCCATTGAGAATCTTCACCTTGCCGTCCTGCAGCAGTGACCGCATTCCGGCCCGAATAGCGGCCTGACGCAGTTCCGCCACGGTCGCCCTGGCAAACGCCATCTCTCGCAGCTCTGTAGTCATCTGCATCATTTCAAAGATGGCCTTCCGGCCCTTGTAGCCGATGCCACCGCAAACGCCGCACCCCACGGCACGCTTGATCTTGCCCTCGCCCTCCGCAGGCTCGATGTCGACCAGCTGCATGACGCGTGGGTCGGGCTGCGGGTCAACCTCGGCACACTTGGAGCACAGCACGCGAATGAGGCGCTGGGC
>CAZMPA010000254.1:0-2971 GCA_964567915.1 uncultured Isosphaeraceae bacterium
GACCAGCAGCGCGAGGACCGCGAATCCGCCTGGGGCGGGTATGCCCACGTATTCCAGGATCAGGGATCCGCCCAGATACATGCCTGCAGGGTCCCCAGAGCCATCGACAAAGCTCGATGCCATCAGCACTTGAACGTGCCCGTCGTCGCCGGTGAAGAGGTTGGCGACCTCCAGATCCACCGAACCCGAGGATGGGCCGAAGGTCCCGTGGGCGTAGTCGGTGGGGAAGGGCTGTTCGAGCCAGCCCAGCGGCTCGCCAGTCAGATCGACGGCCATGATGCCCACATAGGCGTCACTGGCCCAGTTTGGGGTGCCGGTGTTGTCGTAGGTCTCCAGCACCACATCTTCCCACCGCAGCCGCATGATCTGTCGGGACGGATCGACTTCAAAGGCCCCGACCACGACGGGGGGCCCACCGGTGTAACTGATGCCGGAGAGGTCGAAAACGGCCTGTTCGTAGGAGCCTTCGCTGCCATCCTGACCGCTGGCAATGGCCATCGGCGTCGCTGCGAGCGTGGTCGTGACCAGGGCAGCCGCAATCACCCCGGCCCGGAATGTGATCTTCTCTCTCACCGCATGCACCACACACCAGCCTACAGGCCGCCGATCGGCACGCAAGTACCGATTTGGCCGATTCTTGACGTCCTGGCCCCTCAGGCATGAATCCAACACGGCCTCCCTGTGAGGGGAGGCCGTGCTGCATCCGGTGAAAGGGGCTCGAAGTCGCGTTCAGCGGAGTCCAAGCGCCTCGGTGATGACATGGGCTGCTTCGCCGGGGGTCCAGCCGTAGTTCCAGAGTTCTTTCAGATCGGCCTTGCCTGTGCCCGTGGCGAGCAGAATCTCGCCCCGCGACAGGTCGTACCGGTACTCGGTGCGACGGAGGAGGCGGCGAAGTCGGGTTCGCCAAGCTTCCCAGGTCCAGTCGTGTGGGGTTCGAGTCTTCATGGTTCGTGTCCAGTCGGCGGGGCACGATGCCCGCCACCATCACCTACGCACGGAGTCGGCCGATGGTGTGTCCGAGAACAGTGTTTCTCCACAAAAAGCGTGATTTGAACCGCGGGTGGACCATTTGCGTACGAGCAAAGCGACAAATCCGAACAACACTGTCACGGAGACGCCACGGAGGCCAGCACCATCACTCGAATTCCCCGCATTCCACATCCGGCCATGTTGTTTCTCGGTGGGCTGGCAGCACTCGTGGTTGTTCTGCTTACCGCAGAGACCCTTCAGATCATGGACCGAGTGGCGGCCATGGGCACGCTGTGGGCCTGGGGCGTTGGTCTGTCGGCCAGTGTGCTGGCGATCGGGGCGGCGTGGTTGATTGCCCGTGAGGTTCGAGGCTGGTGGGCTGTTCGGCGAGGCGATCGCGTGCGCGCGGGGCTCGGCGGGGAGAACGATTCCCCTGGGCTGCACGTTCTTCGGAGGTGGAGCCGCAGCGTGCCTGAGACGCCCGCCGGAAGCACCGCACGCCAAGGGGTCGAGCAAGCGCTTGCCGCATCGGACTTGGATCAAGCCAGGGCAGCTGCGAATGACCTGCTCGCAGAACTCGACACTCAAGTCGACTGCAGGATTCGCCGCGAGTCCGCAAAGACAGGTCTGCTGGTATCCCTGTCCGGCGTTGCAGCGCTCGACTCCCTGATCTGCCTGTGGCGGAGCGTGCGGCTGATGCGGCAGGTGGCGACCATCTATGGCGCACGGCCGGGAACAGTTGGCACGATCCGACTCGCGCGAATGGTGCTGCTGCACGCCGTCGCTGTTGACCTTTCGCAGCACGCCGCCGACGTCGTATCGACGCGGGTGGGCCCGGTTGCGGCAGCGGGTGGGCAGGGGCTCATCGCCGCAACGTTGACGGCCCGCCTTGGGTTGTGGACACAGCAAGTGTGTCGCCCCGCGGCGATTCCGCGGCGGAGTGTCGCCGGCTTCGCGGCGGTCTCGGCCGCTGATGAAGTGGCGCACCACGTCAGGCGAACGGTGCAGCGGGCCGCGCGGGTATTCAGGGTCCGGGGCGATACACAAGCGGAGACGAACTGAAGGACCTCGTGCGGGTCCACCAGTCTCCGGAGGCCTCGCGTTCCTCCGGCGTGGTGAACTCGTAGTGGTCAAGCGTCCACCGAAGCGCTCGCGGTGGTGATTCCGGGCCTTCTTCGACGAGGTCCAGCACGACCGGGTCGAGCACCATGAGTCGCCGCATCAACATAGGAAGGATCTCCCGGCCGGTGACGCGGAGGCTGCTTGAGTAGTCATGCACCATTCGCTCTCGGATCGCTCGTTCGTATCCGATGGCGTCGAACCACATCTGCCAGTCCAGCCGAGGCATCCCCGGCTGGCAAAAGGCGCCTGGGCGGTCCAGCGGCCCCGGCTTCCAGCGGAACACGACCGGGTGCCATGTGCCATCCTGATCCTGCCACTCGACGCCGAGCTCCGGTCGGGTCGTGGTCATCACAGCAAAGAGCCCGTAGTAGCCCACGGGGTGCCAGGGCGCTGCGGCGGCCTGAGCGACCTCGAGCGGTCGCCATGCGGGACGGCGGGCGGCCTGATGCCAGATCGCGGTGAGGACCAGGACCAGGATGGCGGTTGCGACCATCCCTCGGCCCCATCGAGTGATTGCATGATCGGGTTGGCGGAACCCAATGGCGAAGCGACCGCGAACGACCTTCGGCCAGAGCAACAGCAGCACAGCGTCGTCCAGCATCGCCAGGCACAGCACGATGGTCAGCCAATTGAAGAAACCGTAGTTGCCGGTGGCCGCGATACCGAGCATGAGGGCCGTGATCAGCAGGGCGCCAACGGTGCGGGGGACGCGTGGGAGGAGCAGCAGCAGCGGGCACCCGAGTTCGATCACGAACATCATGAAGCAGGCACTGCGAAGCACCCAGTCCGGGAGCGTGGCCGCGAACCAGGCTGGCCACCACGGCAACGGCTGCGTCCAGAAGTGGTAGGAGAGTGCCGTGCAGTCGGCCCATACCGGATC
>CAZMPA010000255.1:0-2684 GCA_964567915.1 uncultured Isosphaeraceae bacterium
GCGGTAACGTCACCGTCGTGCCCGCAGCCGTCGCGGACCGGGACGGCGAGATGCAGTTGGCACGATCCCGGTTCAACACCGGGGATCACCGCGTCAGCGAGTCGTCCGGTGGCTTGCGGGTTCCGGTATACGCCCTGGACGACTGGTTGGAGCGGCAGCGCATCGAGCCCGATGTCATCAAGATGGATGTGCAGGGCGCCGAGCCGCTTGTGCTGGCCGGCATGCGTCGCACACTTGGCGGATCGCGCCCGCTGCACGTGCTCTTTGAATTTACACCGGCGATGCTCAGGAAGCGGGGCGCCGACCCGCTCGACATGCTCGAGCAGTTTGTGCGGGACGGCTTCTCGCTCTTCATGATCGACGAGCGGCGAGGTGACTCCGTGGCCGCCGCGCCTGCGGACATTCTGCGATCGTGCCCGAAGCGTGGCTACGTCAATGTGCACGCCGTTCGGGGGGGCGCATGACTCAGACGCAACTGGAGGCGGCGCAGACCGCGGGGGACCGGAACTGGGCGATGCTGTCGCTACTGCTCCTGCTCGCGGTTGCCTTCGGACTTCGGTGGGGGACGCACGTACAAGACCGAGGGCACCTCTTCGATGAGCGATGGATCACGCGGCCGATTGCTGAGATCGTCCGCCACGGATGGACCACGCAGACGGCGATCGACTTTCAGGAGACCAAGGGGCCAGCGCTCATCTGGCCATATGCGGCGGTCGGCTCGCTCCTGATCGAGGATCCTCAGGAGGTGGCGGACGCCAATGCGCCGCCTGGCGGCCGGCAGGGGCGACTTTCCGATGTCTGGAAACCGCCGGTTGAAGGTGGCCCGGCCCCCGCGCCGCCGCGGATGCTCGCAGCGCTGCGGCTGGTGTCGGTGCTCTGCTTTGTCCTCTCCGGTGTGCCACTGCTCATTCTTGCAGCGGCGTGCGGCATACGCGGTCCGCCGCTCTTTGTGGTGACACTGCTGTTTGCGCTGCTGCCGCAGGAGGCGATCTTTGGCCAACTGGTGATGGGCGAGGCATCCTTTGTGCTGCTTTCGCTCGTGCTGCTCGCCTCGGTGGCGTGGGGGCTCGGCGTCGGAAACGGCACGGCCCACCGCGTTGCAGGTCCGGTGGTGGCGGCAGTGCTGCTGGCCGTGATGCTTCACAGCCGGCCGCACGCGGCAGCGTGGGCGCCAGCAATCTGCCTGGCCGCATTTGCGAGGGAGTCGTGGCGGAGCTGGCCGTGGTGGGTGGCGATGCTTGCGGCTGGTCTCCTGCGAATTCCGCTCTGGATGCGATGGGGCGGGCTGGTTGGAAGCGACTTCAACAACCTGCACGGACTGGGCATCCGGCTCGAGAGCCTGACCTATCTGGCAGCAGCCATGTCCCTGCCGCTGGGCGCCTTCCTGCTGGGCTGGTTGGTGCGACCGTGCCGTCGCCAGGGCGCCGCTTGGGTGGCTGTCGGTGCTGCGGCGGGACTGGTGCTCGGACTCGTCGCGCCGGTCATGCCAAGCCTGCACGGCGGACTGGACATGGCGGTGGCGCATGACCGGTATCAGGGCGTCGCTGCCACCATCGCGCGGGCCGTTGGGGGTCCAGGGCGGGGCGGCGCCGCGGTGATTGCGTGCATGGCAATGTTGGGACTGGGCGGGCTTGGAGCGCTCTTTGCTTCGGCCCGGCGGTACTCCGCCCGTGAGATCGCAGGTCTCATGCTGCGGACGCAGGCGTGGGCATTGCTCGCTGGCTGGGCGCTGTATGCCGGAACGCGGGGGTTCGTGTTTGACCGCTACCTGCTGGCGTGGTCGGCGGCGCTCCCGCTTGCCTGGGTGCTGGTGCTGCCACGATGGGTACTGGGCGTACAGATCGCGCTGCTGGGGGTTGCAGGCGTCTGGTTTACCTGCACCTGGCTTCTGTGAGCCGCGGCATCAATCCGGAGTGATGATGCTCGGCCCGGCCACGCCGCCAGCGGCGGGGGCGGTGGACATATGCTCAGCCAGCAACTGGGTGATCTGGACAAAGCGGGCCCGAAGCTCGGACACCACGGTGCTGAGTTCGGTGGCTTCTTCCTCTTCGAGGTTGCCCCTGGTTTTTTCCTCGAGCACCGCAAGCAGATCGATGGCGAACTTGGCGCCTTCGAGGTCGATCATGACGCCCTTGCCCGACTGGTCGGGAACTGCGCCGAGCCCCATGATCGCTTGCGAAGCCAGCAGGCCCACCAGACCCTTGAAGTCGGCTGGTGGGAGCCCCTTGGAGGCATCCTGCTTGGCCGTGTGCTTGTCTTCGGCCTCGGCGAGCCTGTCTCGCTCGGCCTGGGCCTCGGCCTTCCAATCTGCGTCTACGTGAATCTTTGGTGCGTCGTCGGTGCTCATGGTCGCTCCTGTGGTGGCCGTTTGGCCGAGCCGACCAGTATAGGTGGGAACGTGCGGTATGATCGCGGCGATGACGCAGGATGCGGTCAAGCACTGGACGGGACTTCTCGGGGCGACGTGTCTCAGCGTGGCGGCCGGCATGCTGTCCGCGTGCGAAAGCGGCGGCCCCACCGGTGGCTCGCTGACCCTGGGCGACTTCTCCAATCAGGAACTGGTGGGGGAGCAGCGTCCCACCGCCGAGGGCGCCGAGGAGGTCCTGCTGCACGCAGGTTTGACCGCAGTGCCGCCACCACGCGTGCGTCCGGCCCAGGACGAGTCCGGCGATGCCTTCTTTGAT
>CAZMPA010000255.1:2694-2933 GCA_964567915.1 uncultured Isosphaeraceae bacterium
GTCGACGCCCGGCCCGGCCAGGCGGTCGTCGTGGACAGCCTGATCGGCCAGGTCAATGGCAGACCGATCTATGCCGACGAGGTGTTGGCGCCCGTCATGGACCGGCTGACCGCGACGTACGAAGACCAGCCCTATGGCGCCTTTCAGCAGCAGCTCACGTCATTGGTGATCCAGCAATTGCAGGCCGTGGTGGTCAATGAGTTGATCGTCGCGGAATCTCGCGCTTCGATGTCGAGCGA
>CAZMPA010000256.1:0-2927 GCA_964567915.1 uncultured Isosphaeraceae bacterium
GCGTCTGCGATGACGGCACGGCCGATCACTCGAATCGCTCCTCGGCGTTCGGGACAGTCATGAACCGATTCGGCTCACCCGAGATAACCTGATTTCCGCTGAAGTGGAGGTTTCGCTCAAATTGCTTGAGCCGGGATGCGACGGATCCGTCGATCAGCGTGTCGCCGATTCGGATGCGAATGCCTCCGATGACCGAGGCGTCGGTCCAGGCGTGCAGGACCGGCTCCTTGCCGAGGATCTCGTGCAAGCGGCTTCGAAGCATGTCCTGCCCACCTGCGTCCAGTGGCGAGGCGGTCCAGACATCGACTTCAACGCGGCCCCACGCTTCCTGGACGAGTTCGTCGAATGCGGCGTGGATTGACTCGATGCGTCCGAGCCGGCCGTTCGTGTTCAGGACGAGCATGAAACGAAGCACCAGATCGGTGACGCGGTCAGCGAAGATCGACTTGACGCCAAGAGAACGGCGGGCGGTGTCGATGACCGGCGAGTCAAGGTACGAGCGGAACCCCGCGTCGCTTCGAATGAGTTCGCAGATCTGCTCAAGCTCGTCTGCGACTTCCAGAATCTTGTCACGGCCGCCGGCGTCATTACAGAGGTCGAACAGGCTTCGTGCGTAGATTCGGGCGAGTGTGTCGGTCTGAGCTGGCATGGGTGCGTCTCGGAGGGATCAGTTGGCGTTGGCCTGCGCGAGTTCCTGAAGCGTCCGGTCGACCAGATCACGCTGGTCGTCCACCGAAATCTCTCGCTCAAGGATGCGACCAGCAATGGCCGTGGAGATCTCCGCGGCATGGGTGCTGATGTCCTTGATGGCGGATTCGCGGGCAGTGTCGATCTCGCGGTGAGCCTGCTCCCGCAGCGAGAGGAGTTCCTCCTCGGCTCGATGGCGGAGGTCCCTGGCGGTCTGCTCGGCGTCGGCGCGGGCCTTGGCGATGAGTTCATTGGATTCGACGCGGGCTGCGCGGAGGGCATCCTCCTGCCGGGCGAGGGCCGCGGCTGCTTCGGCGCGGGCGGCCTCAGCCCGCTCGATCTCGGAGCGGATCTTCTGATCGCGCTCGTCGAGCCCGGCGAGGATCTTCGGCCAGACCAGCACAGCGGCCACGCCGAAGAAGATGAGAAAGACGACGACCGTTGTGACGAGCGTCAGCCATTCAACTTGGACAGGGTTTCCGCCCTCGGATGCGAGGAAGTGCAGCATCGCGTCGCTCCAGCAGTGCACACGCCTTCCTTCGGGGCGAATCCCCGAAGGAAGGCGTCATGCTAACTCGATCAGAGGATGGCCAGAAGGCCTACCACGACTGCGAAGAGGGCAACGCCCTCGACCAGCGCGGCGGTAATGATCATGTTGGTACCGATCGTGCCTGCCATCTCGGGCTGGCGAGCGATCGACTCGACGGCGCCGCCACCGATGCGGCCGATGCCGATGCCGGCACCAACAACGGCGAGACCAGCAGCAAGACCGCCGCCGATGCCCTTGAGGCCGACGCCGTTGGACTTGGTGACTTCGACCAGCCGCTCGTGCTTCACGGTGGACGGGTCTTTCTCAGCACCGTCGGCGGCGCTGGCGATGTCGCCGCAGAAGGCAAGGGCGAGGAAGGTCAAACCGATCAAGACAATGAGTTTCTTCATGGCTCTGCTTCGTGTTCTCTCTTGGCCCTGAACGAGCCGGTGGGGGGAAGGACGCCGTGGGGTACGCCCGGTGAAACGTTGGAATTGTCGGCGATCCGGCCCACTGCCTCGGATCGCATGGCTCTATGAGTGAGCCAACGCCGGATCTGTGGCGTGTGACTCGTCGTGCTCTTCGTGCTCCTCGTGATGGTGGGTCATCTGTCCGATGAACACCGTCGTAAGGAACATGAAGATGAAGGCCTGGAGGAATGCGACGAACAGCTCAAGGAAGCTGATCGGAATCGCCGCAATGATGGACACGGCCGAGATGGTCCCGGACGTGAGCCAGTTCATGGTGCTGGTGTAGGCCATGGTGCCGAAGGAGGCGAGGACTGCCATGAGCGTGTGCCCAGCCACCATGTTGGCGAACAGACGAATGGCCAGCGCCACCGGCTTGATGAAGAGGCCGAGCAACTCGACCGGCAGCATGATTGGCAGCAGGTAAAGCGGCGCGCCGCCCGTGAGGTGGCTTGCCCAGCCCTTGATACCCAGTGATCGGAACCCCTGGTATTGGATGGCGACGAACGACATGAGCGCGAGTCCGAGCGTGACGGCCAGGTTCGCCGTCGCCGTGCCGCCGAAGAGCATCCAGCGGCTCTCGGACTCATTCAACCCTGTGAACGCATGCTGCACGTCCAGCGTCGGCACGAGACCGAGCAGGTTGCAGGTGAGGATGAAGAAGAAGAGTGAGAGCAGGAAGGGCAGAAACCGCTTTGTGTCCTCGCCGAGAATCGGCCGGATCGCATTCTCAATCAGGTACATCGAGATGACCTCGATGAGTTGCGACAGGCGGCCCTTCGTGAGGTGGCGGTCCGTACCCTGTGCTTCCTGCCCCGTCTTGATGGCGGACGCAGCGCGGAGCAGAACCAACATGCCGACAATGCCCGCCACCACCAATGTGACCATGTGCATGGTGAGGTCGCTGTGAAGCCAATCAATCTTCTGATCGATGACGTGGTGGATCGGGTTGTCAGATGCCAGGAATCGGGTCATCGTGTTCGTGAATCCGGGTCGAGAATCGAGTCGATCTGAGAGGCCTCAGGTGCCTTCCCGGCGGAACCGCCGGGTGGCGAGCGCGGTCTCGCCGACGAGCACGGGGACGAGTCCTGCCATCGCGCCGATGAGCAACGGACCCGCCGGAAGGCGAGCCGCGGAGTATAGCAGCAGGCAGATGCCAATGGTGACCACGATGCGTCCTGTGGAGGCGGCGATGAGCACGCCACCCCACACGAGAATGGGCCTCGGTTTCCAGGGCCGAATGG
>CAZMPA010000257.1:0-2919 GCA_964567915.1 uncultured Isosphaeraceae bacterium
GGACGGGGATGCGGTCGCCCGCGGCGTCGGCGAGGCCATTGAGCAGGTTGTTGGCGCCGGGCCCCTGGCAGGCGACCGCGACGCCCAAGCCGCCGGTTACGCGGCTCTCGCCAGACGCCATGAAGGCCGCATTGGCCTCGTGCCTGCAGACAACAAACTCGGTGTCGCCGTCCTTTCGCAGGCTCTCCATAAGCGTGTCGATGGTGTCGCCCGGGATGCCGAAGATTCGGCGGACGCCCACCGATTTGAGCGTGTCGAGAATCTGGTCACTCAGTGTTCTGCCCACGGGTCCATCCTCCTTGAATGGACCGCAGGCTACCACGCATTGGGTTTGAATTGCGATTCGGAGTATGGTGGTTGGCTATGAAAGCGATCTTGTGGTCGGCCCTTCTTCTTACCCTTTCGCCCATCCATGCGGCGTGGGCTGCGACGACGCTTGAGGATGTCGCGATGTGGGACTATCGGGGGACGTCGCCGGGCAGCGTCACACTTTCGGCGTATCACGGCTGGCTGGCTTCGTACTGCTCCACCACGCCACCGAATCGATTGGTGCTATACGTGTCCAGCCCGTGTCTGGATACCGAGTTCGGGACGTTTTATGACCCGAACGCTTTGCCGAGCGGGGACGGTGATCCCACGACCTTTGTGGACTTTCTGGTCAGCCTGCATGGGGTAGCGCCCAATGTCGAGGTTGAGGTCCTGCTCGACCGCTCGTCTTTTCCGGCGTCCGGGGCGTCGGCGCCATGTTGGAGTGGGGGGACCGCGACACAGCACCCGACGCTCCCGCTACCGACCGAGTGGACCAACCTCCCGCTCGCCATGGACTGGCTCGGCGCGCTCGCGTCCAACGCTGGCGTTCCGGCTGGTGTGCTCGCCGGCGTGACGATTGATCCTGAGGTGAGTGGGACCAACGCGCCCGGCTCGTCGTGCGCAGCGCCCGGCAGCCACGCTGTGAGCATGTCCTATCAGCAGGTCGCTGACTGGGTGGATGCGTGGAAGCACCTGAATGGTCACACGGACCTGCGGCAGGGGATGACCTTTGAAGTGGACTCAGCCAATATGGCGAGACTCAACGTGGCGACGTTTCCGCTTGAGACGAGTCTGCAGAGCGTGCTGGCATCCGGCAGCCCGGAACTCGACTGCAGGCTCGATGGAAGTGGGTATCCGTCCTGGCGTTCCGGTGACTCGACACCGATTCTCCAGTCGTGTTACCTGCAGGTGTACGTCGTATGCGGCGAAGACCATCAGGGGCAGATTCTTCAGGCGGCGAGTTTCTGGAGGTGGCAGACCGAAGGGGGATGCGATGCGAGTGTGACGGCTTCGCCCCGAACAGCGGCGGACGCGGCGGATTCACTGGTGCTCAATATGACGCAGCAGGCTGGATCGCCTGGCCCCGGGACGGTTGAAGTGGCGACGGGCGTGCAGGTGAGTGGCGTCGGTACGAGGTTTCTCGACTGGGCGCCGTACACGCGGCTCAGTGCCACCAAGGCCGACGGAACCGTACTTCCCACGAGCGGGCAGTGGAAGATCGACACGTTGACGTCCGACACAGTGGCCAGTGGCTACGGGTCGTCCGAGACAACGGGCGGGGCGCAACTTCCGTATCACTACTCCGAACTCGTCATGAATTGGCATTACCCGTATGTCACGGCCGACATGGCTGGCCGCATCTGGCCGATGTTCAGCGTGAACAAGACGACGCTGGCGCCGTTCTTCGGGTACTGGACCGAGCAGGAGTTCCTCGCGTTTCTTGATGCCTTTGCGGCGGCTGCCGACGGGAGCAGCTATGCACAGAGCGTGTACTCGGCGGACGGGACGACGGGTGTGCCGCTGCCGCCGAATTGGGGTGTGTATGACCTCCAACTCGCCTGCGACAACTGGGGCATTGGCGATTACCCCAGTTCAAACTCAGTGAGTGACGCGTGTGCGGTCGATCTTGATGCCAACGGATACGTGGAGATTGGAGACTTGCTGCTACTTTTGGAGTGGTGGGGAACGCCCGCTGCGGATCTGAACGGCAGTGGCGTCAGCGACGCCGATGATGTGCTGATGCTGCTGAGCGTCTGGGGGGAGACCTGCTGAGGCCAGGCTCAGTCTTTCCACCACGATCGAAAGCCTCTCCATACCCGCGTTGGCATTGCCAGGCAGATCAGGGCGATGCTGATCGTGAGCACGACAAAGCGAAGTGACATGTCCGCAGGCTCGATCATGAGCGCCGCGACAATTCCGGCGAGACCCACCCAGCCCATGGCCGGGCGCTTCCATGTATTGATCCAGTCCAGCATGCCTCGCTCCATCGCGGCAACCGGTTGCGGTCCCTGTCGGCTCCGGGGTCAGCATACTCCCCGGTAGGGGGCGTGGTTGCCTCAAGCACGCTCGTCGGGCATACTCCCCGCTATGAGAACCACGCTCGCAATCGCCATATCATGTGCTCTGGCCACGGCTTGGGCGGCCGGGGAAGACCTCACTGGCATGCCCGAGGCCGATGCCAGCCAGATTCGCCAGCATCTCAGCGGGGTCGTGCTGGGCCCGGCAGACGTGCCGGCGAGGAATGAAGACGCTTGGCTGCCTCTGCGTGAAGCGACCTATGCGTACGCGCGGCCGAGCGGCGGCACAGCCACGATCGAACTCTCACCGACGACGCGGCCCCCGGGCCATCCGATCGGCGCGACGACCGGCGGATGGCGCATGGACGTGTCGGACGGCCCCACACGCTACCTCCGCGCCGAGACGAAGGGCGGCCGGGCCGACGTCGTGGTGCCCACCGATGTATCCGTCGCCAACGGCCTGCTCATCCGGCTCAATCCGCCCGAGCCGGTGCTGCTCGAAGCGGGTGAAGATGACAGCCGCGACATCACGGTCAAGATTTACGACGTCCACGAGCCGTCCATCGTGACCCACTCGGGGAGCGTGACGTGC
>CAZMPA010000258.1:0-2917 GCA_964567915.1 uncultured Isosphaeraceae bacterium
TGATGGCGGACGTCCTGAGCCGTGGCGGTTGGGCCATGGGCACCGGCATGGGCCCGGGCTTTGTCATGACGGACCTCTCCAATGCCTGGGATTGTCAGACGCGGGCGCCCGCGCCGGACGGAGATTGCGACGACAACGGTGTTCCAGATGTCTGCCAGGTGCTGCCAGCGGGCGATCCCTGGTGGGGGACCGAGCACTTTGCGGGCGACTTCGATTTGAGTTACACCAAGCTCATGTTCGTGCCGCAGGAGTCGCCGCTTCCGAATGCATGGAGCGTCTGTTCGACTCCCATCACCGTCTTCCCGGTGGATCCATACGAGGCCGGCACCGTGGCGCCACTCATGGACGATGACAGTTACATGGTGCCGATCGGAGCGCCCTTCCCGATTGGCGGCACGACGTACAACGACGCCTTCATCAACAGCAATGGCTCAATCACGTTCTCCTACGGCGACTACGGGCCTGACGCAACGCTCGACTATCACTTCCTCTATCCACGCATTTCCGGGCTCTTGACGGACCTGAACCCGGAGGTGTCCGGTGAGGTGCGATACCAGTACGGGCCGGATGGTGGCCTGGTCGTGACGTGGTTGGGCGTGTCGATCTACAGTTGGCCCACCTACGACGTGGACATGCAGATTCTGCTGCATCCAGATGGCGTGGCTGAGGTGGCCTTCCTCGGCGCCGAGCCCTTTGACGCCGTGGTCGGTGTCTCGGAAGGCCCGGGAATCCCCGCGAACTTCGCGCAGACCGATCTGTCAGCGTCGGGCGCCTCGTGCGACCTGGTCCAGCCATTCGATGACTGCGACGGCAGCGGCGTGCTGGACACCATTGAGATTGCCATCGGCTGCCTTGCGGACTTCAACACAAACGGCATTCCCGACCTATGTGAGAGTGGCGGGCTTGCCGGCATGGCTGATCGCTGCCCGTGGGACGTGACTGGCGACGGCGACGTCAACGTGCACGATCTGTTGTCGATGCTCGAGCATTGGGGCGAAGCGAAGTTTGGCGGGCCTGCCGCTGAGTTCGATCTGGTGCCGCCGAAGGGTGACCGCCTGGTCGATGTGGCTGACCTCGTCGAGATGATCCGCGGCATGCAGCTTGGCTGCGATCAGCCGTAGCGTTCGATGGCCTCTTCGATGATGCGGAAGGCGTCGACGCGATCGTGCCAGCCGTAGGTGTCCGCGAACTTTCCTTCCAACTCCTTGTAGATGTGGAAGAAGTAGTCAATCTCGCGGAGCGTGTGTCGGGGCACGTTCTGCAGGCCGTGCATCTCCTCTTTGCGAGGATCGGTCGTCGGCACCGCCAGAATCTTGTGGTCGAGCCCCTTGTCGTCCTTCATCTCCAGGACGCCGAGCGGGCGGACCTCAATGAGGGCGCCGGTGAAGCAGTGGCCGTCGAGCAGCACAAGCACGTCAAGCGGGTCATCGTCTTCGGCCAGTGTTCGCGGGATAAACCCATAGGCGCCCGGATAGTGCACCGGGCTGAACAGCGTCCGGTCGAGCCTGAAGACGTTGAGTTGCTTGTCGTACTCATACTTGTTGGCGCTGCCGGGGGGAATCTCAATGACGGCATTGAGCACCGCCGGAGGCTCAGGCCCGGTTGGAAGTGTCAGGTAGTCGACGGTCATGTTCGCAGTCCTCTACTGATGTGCTCGCCTGCAATCACCAGACGGCCTCGGGCGTCAGTACGGTTCGCAGGATGTCACAGGCCCGATCGATTTCGTCGGTGCTGGCGGCCAGACTTGTGACAAGCCTGATGGTGCCAGGTCCGGTGTCGAGGCACCTCAAACCATTGTCTTCAAGTCGGCCCACCAACGCCGCTGCGCCGCCGGGCACGTCGATGTAGACAATGTTCGTGTCGATGCCTGTCGGATCGACTTCGACGCCGGGGCACGACGCGGCCGCTTCGGCGAGGCGTCTGGCGTGCTCGTGATCCACCCCAAGCCGCTCGCGATGGTGGTCGAGGGCGTACAGGGCGGCTGCGGCGAGCATGCCGCTCTGCCGCATCGTGCCTCCGAGCAGCTTACGCACCCGGCTGACTGTTGCGATCGCCTCGGCGCTTCCGCAGACGATGGATCCAGCGGGGCATCCGAGTCCCTTGGAGAAACACGCGGAGACGGTGTCGAAGTGTTGCGCGTAATCGGTGGGCGAGAGACCGGTTGCCGCACAGGCATTCCAGATCCGAGCGCCGTCCAGGTGGCATGCAAGTCCGTGGCGCCGCGCTTCGTTGGTGGCGGCCTCGAGCCGATCTAGCGGCCAGATGGTGCCGCCGCCGCGATTCTGCGTGTTCTCAACACAGAGCAACCGCGAGCGAGCGAAGTGGTGGTCGTCCATGCGGATGGCGGCGGCGACGTCCGCTGCGTCGAACTGTCCGCGTGGGCCCCGCAACAGCGCGATCGAACATCCCGATACGGCCGCCCACGCGCCTGCTTCATACAGATAGATGTGACTGTGCTCATGGCAGATGATCTCGTCGCCGGGAGCGGTGTGACACTTGATGGCGACCTGATTGGCCATCGATCCGGTCGGGACGAAGCATGCGGCTTCCATGCCGAAGAGGTCAGCACATCGGTCCTGCAGGGCATGCACGGTCGGATCGTCGCCCAGGACGTCGTCGCCAAGCGGCGCCGACATCATGGCGTCTTTCATGGCGTCCGTCGGTTGTGTCACGGTGTCGCTGCGAAGATCGATCGATCGCGTCATCGCCGAGATGGTACTGATGGCTGGCCACTGTCGTCCGGCCCGGCCCTTTGGCTCATCTGCTATACCTACCCGCCATGAGCACCACCTCCGCGCCGCGTATGGGACTGGCTCTGGGCAGTCGTCTCTCCTTCATGATGTTCCTGCAGTACGCCATCTGGGGGGCGTGGCTGCCTCTGCTCTGGCCGTTCCTGCATGACTACCGCGGGTTCTCG
>CAZMPA010000259.1:0-2900 GCA_964567915.1 uncultured Isosphaeraceae bacterium
GCATGAAGGCTGCTGCGATCTTGAAGGAGGCGTCGTGGGCCGCTCAAGACCCGCGTCTGCTCGTCGCCCCCCCGGCCCAGTCTCTGGCGGCCGCTCGCGTGCTTCCCCCCTCACACCCGATCATGCAAGTGAGTCTGGCCGGGGCGGCGGCATCGGGCGAGTTCGCCTACATGCAGGGCAGTACGGCGGGCGCATGGCGTTGGCTTGAAGCAGCCGCACGAACCGTCCCAACAGACACCGCGGAAGTGCTCGACGTCGCTGAGGCGATTGTGCGGGCAGACCCGTCATCTCCGATGGCCTGGGTGACGCTGGCGCGTGCGAGAAATCAGGCCGGGCTCCAGAACGCACCGGCGGCGTGGCAGCGAGCCATTGAGTTGGATGACGCGAACGCGATCGACCCACTCCAGCGGCTGCCTGAGCCGGTCCGACTGGAGGCCGTCAGCGGAGCTTCCTCGCTGCTTCCACAGCATTGATGACCTGCTCGCTGTTGTAGAAGTCGCCCTTGAAGACTTCGGTGCCGTCCGGGGCGAAGACCACGAGAAGCGGAATCTGGTGCCGGCCTACTGCCTTGAGCATGGCATTGCCGGATTCGTTGTTGCCCGTCAGGTCAATCTTGATCGGCTCGACATCGGATTCGCCAAGCAGGTTGACGACGCTTTCCGCATGCAGCACAGTCTGCTCAAGCGCCTTGCAGTTCAGGCACCACTCGGCGGTGAACTCCATGACGACGACTTTGTCGTCCTTGAGTGCTTGCTCAAACTTCTCGGGCGTATACCAGGCCCATGAGATGGGCCCATGGTCGGTCAGGTTGATGGCCAGAAAGATTCCCGCGGCGGCGACCAATCCCCCCAGAAGCGACATCGACGCCCGCCAGCCGACGGCATGTCGAGGGAGCGAAATGTCGGTTCGCGTGTGGTGAGCCATTTCGGACGCTGGTGCCGACGCCGCGGTCAGCTGCCACGTCCGCACGACCAGCCAGACGCCGGCAGCAACGATTACTGCTGCGACCGCCCAGAAGTACACGCGGGTCGGCGGCTGCGGCGGATCGGCGAGCATGCCGCTGAGCCCGACGCCCACGAAATACGTAGCGGCTGCGAGCATTAGCAGGCCCATGACCTGCTTGATGAGTTCGCTCGCCGGTCCGGCCTTGGGCATGCGGTCGGTCAACTGCGGGAACGCCGAAAGAACGAGGTATGGCAGCGACATGCCGACGCCGATGGAGGCGAAAGTGACGAGCGTAACGGCCGCGGGCTTGGTCGCGGCCCAGGCCATGGCGGCGCCCATGAACGGTGCGGTGCAGGGTGTTGCGAGCACGGCGGTCATGATGCCGAACAGGAACGAGCCCGTCAGCGTGTCATGACGCGGCGTCACCATGTAGACCTTGCTCGGCAGCCGCACCGAGAAGAGCCCGCACATCCCAACGGCCATGGCCGCGATGATCAGACCGATGGCGATTGTGAAAGCCGGGTACTGGAACAACTGGTTGCTGGCGGTGAACATCTCGACCGCGGCGATCGCCACGCCGATGCCCAGCCAGAACATGATGACCCCGAGGGTCATCGAGACGCCAAGGACAAGCGTGCGGCTGCGATGCCCGCTCGATCCCGAGATTGCGAGAATCTTGAGCGGGATGACGGGCAGCACGCAGGGCGTGAGGTTGAGCAGGAATCCTCCGACCATTGCCACGAGCAGCAGGAGGATCAGGCCGATGCCCCCTGATGCGTCCAGGTCAAACTGCAGCCCGAACACGTCGAAGGTGACCAGTTCCTGCGCGGGAGCCTCTTCGCCGCTTCGGATTCCCGCAAAGACGTCCCCGTTGAATCCCTCAAAGTCGCCCTCAACGTCGACGCCGCCAGCCTGGTCGAGCGGCACAATGTTGACCGTTGCGGTCCATCCGTAGTCGTCCCATCGACTGGACGGTCCGTCGCCAGGCTCAGGTGGTTCGGGAGTCGGGGCCATGCAGGCGCGGTCGTCGCAGGCCTGAAAGACCGGACGAATGGTCAGCGTCGCGGGGCCCGTCGAAGCGTCGGCGGGGACGGTGACGGGCACCCATGCAATGGCTCGGCCCTCATAGACCTTGTACGGAATGGGGTCGCCGCTCCAGCCGACCTGAATCTCATGCTCGGGCGGCCACTGGGTCCACTCCGTGTACGGAACCAGCCGTCCGTCGGGGCTCGCCGCGTGGATGGAGGTGGCGATGTAGTCCGACGGATCGCCGAGTTCGGGCGGAACCTCGGGCTGATGAGTGTGAATGTGCCACCCCGGCTTCTGGTCAAACACGACGGCGAGGACGAGGTCGCCGCCAGCCGGGACGCTTGGCCGGTCGAACTTCACCTCCACCCGGACCTGATCACGGGAGTCGTAGAACTCCTGTGGTGACGGGGTGTTGAAGCCCATGCCTCCGAAGCCGAGTCCGCCGTCCGGCTCGCCCGCCATGGCGGCGGCCATCGAGAGCACAAGACCTGTTGAGATTGCGAACTTGGTACGCATGGGGTTTTTCACCTTCGCTCCTGAAGCCCCCCAGAGCGTCGATTCGGGCAGGGAAGTCTACCTGCCAAGGCCGCTTGAGGTTGCGGCTGCATCGGGAGGGGGATACAGTGCCGGGATCGGAACGGCTCGCCGCGTGGCGGGCCTCATGGCGTTGTCGTACTGGAGTATCGCGGTGCTTGAAGGCCCCGGTCAAAGCGTTTCCTGCCATGTGGAGTGATCGACTCCATTCCGTGTCCGTACGCCGTGTGGCTTCGGACGCCTGTGTGTGGCTCGTTCTGGGCCGGCTTGGGGATGTCCCCATGACCTGAGCGACGACCAATTTCGGTCGCGTCGGGTCGCGTGCGTGTCGCAAGGCACCTGCGAGTCGGAGGAGCGGGTCACGGTCTTCAGGGCTGTGGGCCTGTCTGTTT
>CAZMPA010000260.1:0-2892 GCA_964567915.1 uncultured Isosphaeraceae bacterium
ACGAATTGCATGCGGGCATGTCGACCTTCATGGTGGAGATGACCGAGGCGGCCAACATTCTGCACAACGCGACCGAACGAAGCCTCGTGATCCTCGACGAAATCGGCCGCGGCACCAGCACGCTCGACGGACTCTCACTTGCGTGGGCCATCACGGAGCGGCTCGAATCGATCGGCTGCCGCACGCTCTTTGCCACCCATTACCACGAACTCACGGACCTGGGCGATCGGTTTGACGGCATCGGCAATCGGCACGTCGCCGTTCAGGAGTGGGACGACCGCATCGTGTTTCTACATCGCATCAAGCCCGGCGCCACCAATCGCTCGTACGGCGTGCACGTAGGGCGGCTCGCTGGCCTGCCGGCATCGGTCATCGAGCGGGCCAGGCGGGTCCTCGACTCACTCGAAGTCCACCACTCGACCGACGAAGTCCCGCCCGCGGCGAGCGACCCGGTCGGCCAACTCGGACTCTTTACCCAGTACGTCGATCACCCCGCCCTGCAGTCGCTGCGGGCCCTCGATCTCGACCGGCTGTCGCCGATGGAAGCATTCGACGCCCTGCGATCGCTCCGGGATGCGCTGGACGAACACGCATGAACACGTCCTCGCTCTGTGACGCATTCGCCGCGGCATCCCCCTGGGATGACTACGTCGACTTGTCCCCAAGCCACAGACCGGCGTGGGAAGAAGCCCGGCAAGCCATCACACTCACCGAGCTGCACCGCACAACGCTGTCGGGATTTGAGCGGGACATGCGAATTCTGGTGGTCTCCGGGGCGTGGTGCGGCGACTGTGTTCGTCAGGGGCCGGTCCTCGCCGCCATCGCCGCTGCGTGTGCGCGGATCGACCTTCGATTCATCGACCGCGACCACGCGTCTTCGCCGATTGGGTCGCTGGCGATCAATGGCGGACACCGCGTTCCGGTCGCCGCCTTCATGGCCGAAGACGGCGCCTTCGTCTCGGCCCTTGGAGATCGCACACTCTCCTACTACCGATGGCTCGCCGCGCAGCAGTTGGGACCGGCGTGCCCGCTGCCGGGCGCGCCGATCCCTCAAGAGGTGCTCGCCTCGCTCGTTGATGACTGGATGAACGAGTGCGAGCGGGTGCAGATACTGCTGCGGCTCAGTCCGCGTCTGCGGGCGATGCACGGCGACTGACCGCACTTCGAGGACCACGCTCAAGGCGTCGGAGTTCCTCAAAGGCGTCAGCAAACGCGGCCCTGGCCGCAGCTTCGCCACCCTTGTGGGCCGAGGCCGCCCGCCGCTGCGCTGCGGCGCTGACAACCGCAGCACGAGCCGCGTGAAGGCGGCCGGATTCGACGCTCGCCTGCGCCGCGTCGGGTGTGACCAGTGGACCAACCTTCTCAATGACATGCTGCGCAAGGTCAATCTGAGCATCGGTGCCGTGAACCGCCAGCAGGTCCGTGCCGGGCACCAGTTTGATGTCGAGTGTGTCCGTCGCCCCCATCTGGTACACGGCCTGGATGGCAGCGATCAACGTGGCGGGGCCATTTGGCGCGCGAAACCCTGACGGGATCGCAAACACGGTTGTCTCAATGCGGGGGGCACCCGACACGGTCGGACGCGCGTCCCGTCGGCCGGCCCACGGGCGAATCACCCAGATGGTCGAGTCATCCTGCTCGATCTCTTCGCACGTGACCTGATGCGACAGGCTGTCACACACTGCCATCACCGCATCGACGCTCACAGCCTTGAGGTGCATCGGCGGCATATCGACCGCCTGCGGATCCACGCCCATGACGATGTTGGCCTGAGGGGCAACCTCGGTGACGGCGGCGGCCCACGCTTTCATGGTTCCACCTTCAAAGTCGAAGTTGAATGAATCGGATGGTGCGAGCAGCATGGACGTTGCGATCGTGGTTGTCAGAAGCATGGGTTGCATTCCTTTCCTGGTTGGTCGGCGCAGCGATCGCGCCAGTGGAGCGAGACGTCGCCCCTGCGTGTTTCGGCCCTTGCACGGTTCCCCCCCTTGCCGCCCTTCAACGCGCCGCGTTCCCCCGCATTGCCACGCTTTCAAAAAAAGTGCCCGCCGCCCCCGCTACACAGCCCCATCGCTCCAGCCGCCAGCGGGCGCATGCCCACCCGCAACCCAGACGGCCTCCAGCACGGCCTTGACTCCATCACCTGTCACACCTGACCCCGTGAGTACAGGCCGGCCGGTTGCATCCTTCAACTCGTCCACGAGTGCATGGCGGGTTTCCTCGTCGATGAGATCACACTTGTTGAGCAGAATCAGTTCGGGCTTGTCAATGAGCACATCCCCGAACGCCTCGAGTTCATCGCGTATCCGCTTCCAGTTCTCAACCGCAGTGGTCCCGTCGATCGGTGACGCATCGAGCACATGAAGCAGCACCCCAGTGCGCTCCACATGCCGCAGGAAGTCGTGCCCCATGCCCGCACCATCGGCAGCGCCCTCGATGAGCCCGGGCAGATCGGCAATCACCAGCCGCCGCTCTCCAGGCAGTTCGGCAATACCGAGATGCGGAGACTTCGTAGTGAATGGATAGTCAGCAATCTTCGGCCGAGCGGCCGTGACGGCAGACAGCAAGGTGGACTTGCCCGCATTCGGAAGACCGACCAGACCGACATCGGCCAGAAGTTTCAGTTCCAGATCGAGTGTCCGTTCCTCCCAGGCGCCGCCGGGCGTCGCCTCTCTCGGCGTCTGGTTGGTGGCCGACTTGAAGTGCTCGTTGCCGACACCGCCCGAGCCACCGCGAGCCACAATCACCCGCTGCCCCGGCTCGACCACCTCTGCAAGCAGCTCGCCCGACTCACGATCGACGGCAAGTGTTCCGAGCGGAACCGGAATAAGCAGATTGTCGGCGTTCGGGCCGTGCATGGACGAACCGAGCCCCGGCTGCCCGTTCTTGGCG
>CAZMPA010000261.1:0-2406 GCA_964567915.1 uncultured Isosphaeraceae bacterium
GCTGCGCGGCCAATGCGGCGGAGCGTTGCGGGCCGAGCCACCACCAGATTGTGGGGCATGTCATCTGCGTTGACCAATTCGATCACGACAGGCTGACCCCCAACAACGTCGAAGCGAGTCGTGTCGTAGCGCATCTGGTGCGGCACGGTCGCAATGCGGACTCGGGCCACACGGTGCTTGAGCGCCGCCGCAGGCCAGACCTCGACCGGAATGGTGCCCATCGCCTCGACAGCCTGCATCCGGACGTGCTGGGGGCCTGCCTCTGCCCAACGAGCCAGCAACTCCACCGTCTCGCTTGTGGGCGACACAGCAGCCAGCGCCGGCATCGCCGCACTTCGAACAGCGGACAACGGATCCCCTCCCACAAGGATCTCGTCTCGAAACTCGGGCGCAGGACGATGCTCCGCCCGCCAGACTTCCACCCCCGACGCGTCGAGCACCCGAACTCGAAACCCATCCAGCCGCTCGTGGTACGGCCGATCGGTCCGGTTGTGCACCACAATGCGATCGATCAGAACATCCGACCCAAGATCAACCTCCCACCACGGATCATGCTTGCCCTCACCCGTGTGCGTCGACGTTCCCGCAGCCCACGCGCCGTCGGAGCGTCCGTCCACCGCCAGATTCGCCACACCACCCCAGTTTGTCGTCGACTGCTCGCACGCCTTGCCGGCCGCGACGTTCTCCCCTCCACCAAACACCTCCACCTCAGCAAGCGTGAGCGTGGCAGGTCCGTCCAACTCAATCCGAACCCGAGCCCCCTCCACACTGGAGCCCTCCCGGACCGGGCCGTCGCCAAGCAACGCCTCGGCTGTCGCCAACGGGCCCTGCTCACATGCATTCGGCCACGTGGCCACTGCCGTCAGGAGTTCCGCCTGCTCACGCGTCGAGCGGGCAGCCGACGCATCGCTCCACGCTCGCTGCCACCCGTCCATGCGAGCCCGCGCCGCCCAGGCCACCCCGCGAACCTCGCCGTCAGCGTGCTCCACCGCCGCCGCGCGAAGCGTGTCTCCAATCAGGTCCAACTCCGCCGCATCCAATGAGAGCAGGAGATCCGCGCCGCCCCCCGCGGGATTCAACCTGGCTGCATCCCATACCTCCGCTGCCACGGGTCGGCCGGATGCCACCGCAAGCCAGTCAGCAGCTACACGCCGGTCCACACGCGTCAGCTGCCTCCGATCAAGCCGCTCGGCCGCCGAGAAGTGCCCAAGGGGCTCGGCCAGAAGCGCCGCATCATCCAGACGCTGCAGCCGCCACGCCTCGGTGCCCTCGCCGCCGGGCGTTCCCCAGGGCTCAAGCATGTGGAGCGACCGCGTCAACACGGCCTTTGTCCCTGCATCAGACGGCTGCCGCATGGCGAGCGAGAGCAACTCAACCGCGCGGGGATCCTCGATGTACCCAAGCGCCAGAATGGCCTCGAGCCGCACGCCCGCGTCCGAATCCAGGACGGCAAAGCGGAGCCAAGTCAACGCGTCGACGTCATCCCGCCAGTCCCGAAGAACCGCGACGCCGGCCGCGCGGGCCCTGGGATCGGCGGCATCCAGCACGCGGTCGAGCACGGACTCATCTACCACGCCGTGCGCCTGATGGAGCCACAGCACCTCCACCAAGCATTGATCCCGCCCCGATGCCTCCGCCCACGCCCGTGCTTCAGGCAGCACTTCGTCCGCTGGCCGCCGCTGCAGTTCGAGCCTGCTCCGACGAACAACCCAGGGATTCCCCTCCTGAAGATTCTCCAGAAGTTCGGGAATCTCCAGCCCACCGACAGACTGCCACGCATCGGCCCGGGCACCGTCCCGCGTGATTCTCCACACGCGGCCGTGCGTGTGATCACGCCGTGGATCACGCACACTGAACTGCATGTGCCCGACGATCGGGTTCGCCCAGTCGAGCATATAGACGGCGCCATCCGGCCCAACCTCGACATCAACCGGCCGGCACGTCGGATCGGTCGAGTAAATGAAATCGGGATCCACAGCATCCGCCGCAAACCCGGAGTCCTCTTCGCGAAGGTCGTACCAATGCAGACCGTGGTAGCCGATGTTCTGGGGAATCACGAATCTCCCTGAGGCGGTGTCGCCCACGTGCGCGCCGCCGAGAATCTCAGTCCCCCCACCCGGTCGCCGGTTTCCCGGTGTGAAGCTCGGCACACCGCGAACGGCCGCGTCGCCCTTGAGATCATCCGGGTAGTGATGTGCGCCAGCGATGTGGCTCAGCCGCCGCGACGTGGCGCTTGTCCCGTCCGTGATGATGCTGCGGCCCCACCCGTCCACGACATGCCCCCACGGGTTGGCCCAGGGCCACGAAGAGGCCACTTCGACCTCGCCTGTGTTGGGATCGAACCGATGCACAGCCGCGTCGGACGAGCGGGCGCAGGGGGCCTTGTCGTGGCTCCAGGATCGCTAT
>CAZMPA010000261.1:2416-2874 GCA_964567915.1 uncultured Isosphaeraceae bacterium
GGACGAGCGGGCGGGCCCGCCGGGTGACTCCATCTGCGTGTGATGAAACGTCCCCTCCTGGAAGTAGATGCGCCCGTCTGGGGGCCGAGCGAACGCGGACATCGCATGGTGACTGTCTTCCGGACCGAATCCGTGCAGAACGATTTCCCGCGTGTCCGAAACGCCATCCTGGTCGGTGTCCACCACATGCAGCAGGTTTGGCTGGCTCACGACCCACGCTTCGTTTCCGTTCGTTGCGAAGCCGGTCGGAACATACAACTCATCAGCAAACACGGTCAACGTGTCCGCGGCGCCATCGCGGTCGATGTCTTCGAGATAGACGAGTTTGTCCTGCGGAGACTCGCCTGGCACGACATGCGGATAGGTCGGCGCCACCACCACCCAGAGCCGGCCAACCCCCTCAAAAATTTTGGCGATGGGGGTTGGCACCAACGGGAAGTATAGTTCGCGCCCAAACC
>CAZMPA010000262.1:0-2854 GCA_964567915.1 uncultured Isosphaeraceae bacterium
CGGCCGTCCAGGGAAGCGTCAGCCGAGTAGCTCCCGGGTCGGCGACGCCGTTGTTGACGGCGGTGATAGCGGGCCGCTTTGAGGGAGTTTCTCCGGTCCTGGACTCCTCAATGGCCAGCGGAGGCTCCGCATCCGGCCACGTCTGCTGGTGCAACTCGGCCAGAAGGGCGAGCGTTCCTGTGACAATCGGGGCGGCCATGGACGTCCCCGACATCGTTGCATACGTGCCGCCCTCGCCACATGAGGTCACGCCGAAGTCTTCGCTGAGCTGTGACCCCGGCGCTACGATGTCAGGCTTGATCCGGCCGTCATCGGTGGGGCCCCAACTGCTGAAGATCGTGACGACATTGGAGTCGCTGTACACCGCGCCAACCGAGATGACGTTCTTGGCTGTGGCGGGTTGACCGATCGTGCCGTAGTCGTAGCCGCAGGTGCTGTAGGCCCGCTCGTTGCCGGCTGCCCACACGCTCGTGACTGGCGTTCCGAGATCGCCGCGCACAATGCCGTCGATGAGCTCCGCCGTCACTCCATAGTCGCCATGCAGCGAGCACGGATATCCGTTCTGCTGGATATTGCTTCCGAGCGACTGGTTGAAGGCGACGGGGTTGTAATCGGTCAATTCCTCTTCGTAGAGCGACTCGAGGTTTCCCGGATCGCTGTAGAAGAAGTAGTCATCGACGTTCGTGATGACACGGGCATCAAGCAGGACGCTCGGCGCCGTACCGGTCCACGTGCCGCCGCTGAGTACGCCACTTCCGGCGATGATGCCGCCGACATGCGTGGCGTGCACGCTGGAGACTCCCGTTGTGAATGTTGTAATTCGCCCCGCGAGATCTGGATGATCGATGTCCGGGAGCGTGGGTTCCACAATGACGACGCGTTGGCCAGCTCCCTCGAGATTCCACGCCGGACTGTGGAGCACATCGATACCGACGTCGGGGCGGGCGCTGTCCATGCAAGGGGTGAGCGGCAGAGGAGCTGGTTCGATCCAGCGGACTCCGGGAAGGGATGCAATTGCGGGCAGCGACTGCGGCGGGATGGCAATCGTCAGGACTGGCGTGGTGCGAAGCTGAGACTGAAGACGCCCACCACATGAGGGAATCAACGATGCCAGCCGATCGGCATCTGCCTGCGATGCGGCGCGGACGCACACGGCCCATTCCCGGGAACGCTCGTCATTGCCCGCATTGACGAACCAAGCCTCGGCTGGCGGGTCGCGCAGGAGCGGGTGCAGTTCCGCTGCTCCAAGCGACGTGGCGGCGATCGTGGAGGCGAGCCAGGCAATCACTGGCAACTCACTCCGTACAGCGAGATGAGTTCGAGCAGATCTTCAACACGTACAACGCCGTCGCCCGTCCCGTCATACCGGCACGTGCCAAGCATGCTCATGAGCAGGTCGAGGTCAGTCTGATCAATGACTCCGTTCTCGTCGACGTCGCCTGCGAGCGTGTCGGGTTCGCCCAGCGTAATGAGCCCATCCAGCGAGAGGTCTGCTGCGATGCGAAACTCGGGGAACCATGGCGTTTCGATGTCGTACGTCCCGAGGCCGGCGGCCCCATTGTTGCCGTCGAACCCGCAGGCAGAGAAACAGACGCGCGGTGGCTGTCCGTCACACGTGTTGCAGGTGGCGAGAAGGACGCCGCCGTATTGAGCACCGGACGTCGCGTTGTTCTCAAAGTTGCAACGAGTAAGCGTGAGGTCAACAGGCTGGATCAATCCATCTGCTTCCAGATACAGAGTGCCTTCCCGGGAGACATTGTCTGCGAACAGGCAGTCGTTGAACGCCGGGGCTGCATCCGTGCAGTACACGGTGCCTTCGCCAGCGGCGGTTTGATTACCCGTGATGTTGGATGCGTACCAGGCACTCTGTTCATCTTTGAGTCTGATGACACCGTACAAGCCTGCCTCGTTACCGCTGACGTCGCATCTGTGGAACGCGGGCCTCCCCCCAGTAACCGTGATGACGCACACCGGCTCGCCGTTGATGGCATAGGGTTGCCCGCCGGCGAATGTCCCGGTGAAGACGCAGTCGATGAACTGGGTTGTGTTGGTTTGTCCGGTGCACATGGCACCGCCGCCAAACCCGTCTGAGCTGGTGAAGAGGCAGTCCTGAAAAGTGGCGTGGCCGTCCTCGGTCAGAATGGCGACGTCATCGATGCTACGGCTCCAGAACGTCATCGCGGCATTCGAGCTGTTGTCCGAGACTTGTTGCACGGGCACCGCTGGACCGGAGGGGGCCCACTCGCCGGGTACGACGACCGCAGGCTCGGTGAACTCATTGGGAAGTTGTTTGAGTTGCCTTGGCCGCCCGCAATAGGTGTTGGCTCCGCCTGTCACCCGAATGGCGAAGAGATTGTCATTCTCGAACCCCTCGGTGGGATTCCAGAAGGTGACCTCGGCCCATGTTGCCGCGGGCGTGCATGCAGGCCGAAGCGTGATGTCGGCATTGTCGATTTCCAGGCTCTCGACGTAGAGGCCAGCGGCCACGACGATGTCATCACCGTCGCCACAGGCATCAAGCACGCTCTGAAGAACCGGGTATTGAGTGTCGTTGCCGACGTACCAGGTCCACGATCCATCAGGGTTCGGTGCTGGATTTGGATCGGGCCACTCGGCACCGCAGGCGGCTGTTGCCACTCCGGCCAGCAATCCCAGCGATGTCCACATTGCCCTCCGCACAGGCCACTCCGTCTTCCAGTATGTATGAGACAGGCGTGTGCAGTCCTCGTCAAGGCATTGTCAGGGCGGATCTTACGGCAATCTTGCGCCGCCATGGCAAGATGGGAAGGATGGGCAAGATGGCTTATCGCGGGCCTCTGGGGAGCCGCTCCATGACTGAGATCGCCCCCGGCGG
>CAZMPA010000263.1:0-2828 GCA_964567915.1 uncultured Isosphaeraceae bacterium
AGACGCGGAGACTTTATGTCGTTGTGGCTCAAGGACTTGACGTTTCAGTGGTGATTTAAGTTGCTGTGTCGCATAGAGATAAAGTGACCGGCGGTCAGTTGAGGCTGTTGATGTAGGCGTCCATGCTGGGCTCGCGGCCGAGGTAGGTGCGGAGCATGTCGGCGGCGTCCACCGAGCCGCCGCGGGAGAGCACGGTGTCTCGATACCAGGCGCCGGCGTCCGGGTTCAGCATGCCAAGCTCCTTGAACCGTTCGGCCATGTCCTCGGCGAAGACCTTGGACCACAGGTAGCCGTAGTAGCCACCCTGGTATCCAGTCAGATGACCGAAACCAGCCTGGAACCAGGTGTTCGGGATGGCTTCCAGAAGCGTGCACTGTTCCACCATGTCCAGACCCACCTGTGTCGTGTCAACGTCTCCATCTGGACTGGTGTGGTACGCCTGGTCAATTGAGCCCAGCCACACCTGGCCCTGGTCGAGCATGCCCCTGCAGAGTGACTTCGCCGCAATCATGCGTTCGAGCATGTCCTTGGGCAATGGCGCGCCCGTTTCATAATGGGCACTCAGGAGCGGAAGCGTCTCCGGGCTCCACACCCACGCTTCAAGCATCTGGCTCGGAGCTTCGACGAAGTCACGCTCAACACTCGTGCCCGCGAAGCGTGTTGTGTCAGTTTCGGTCAGCAGCGTGTGCAGGCAGTGCCCGAACTCGTGGAAGAACGTCTCGGCCTGATCGTGCGTGAGCAGGCTCGGACGGTCCGCGGTCGGCTTGGGGAAGTTGCACACGAGCGCCGCGACCGGCCGCTGAATTGTGCCATCCTCCCATACTTTGCGAGGCACGATGCCCCACTGCGCGGCGTGGCCGTATTTGCCCTCCCGCGGATACATGTCCATGGTGAATTCACCGAGCACTTCGCCGGTGGCTCGGTCCAACACCTCGAAGTACTCGACATCTTCGTGCCAGAGCGGCGCATCGGCGGGTGCGTCCAGTGGTCGATAGTCGATGCCGTAAAGATTCTGCGTGATCTCGAAGATGCCGTCTCGCACGGTGGCGAAGGGGAAGTATTCCTTGACCAGATTTGAGTCGACGTCATAGTCGCGTTCTCGCACCCGCTCCATCCAGTAGCCGAAGTCCCACGGACGAAGGACGGCATCCGCGTCACCCGTGCCCTCGCGCTTTGCCTGCGTGAGCAGGGCAAGATCCCGCTCAGCCTTCGCAGCGAGGAGCGGCCGAAGCGATGTGTAAAAGTCCTCGACGGCGTCGGCGTCCTTCGACATGCGAATCTCGTTTTCGAAGTCACTTGCGTGGCCAAACCCGAGCAGCGCCGCCTGGCGGGCCCGCAGCACGAGGATCTTTTCAAGCGTGTCCACATTGGCCTTGGCGCGGCGCCGACGTGCAAGCCACATCTTCTGCCGGGTCTGCTCGTTCGGGCAGTGATCGAGCAAAGGCAGAGACGTCGGGTAGTCCATGCCCAGGGCGTACATATCCCCGGCACGCTCCAGCCCGGCGATGTAATCCGCCGGCATGCCTTCAAGTTCATCCTCTGTCAGAAACACGGTCGAAGCGTCATTCAGAATGTTCTGGTCGAACTGAAGGGACAGTTCGTTGATTTCCTTCTCGATCGTTGTCAACTCCGCGCGTGCGTCCGGCGACAACCCCATGCCGGCTCGCCTGTAATCACGGAGAATGAACACGAGCAGACGCGCACGCTCGCCGTCCAACTCCGGTTTGGTTTCGGCGTATGCCAGCACGGCGGCATACAAGTCCTCGTTCTTGCCGATGTCCACGTACCAGTCTGTCCAACGCCGCTCGACGCCCCGTGCCGCCTCACGCATGGCGGAATCGGGATGGACGTACCCCATAAACGCGAGCATGTTGCCGTCGCGATCGAAGTGAGCGTTGATGTCATCCATCGCGCCGATCGTGTTCTCGTACGTTCTCTGGGTGTCCGGAACGGCGATGATGGCGGCGACACGATCATTGGCCTCCTGCATGGCCGCGTTGAAGCGGGCCGTGAGTTCGCCGGGGGACTGCGGCGCGTGTGGTGTCACCGCAGCCGAGGCCGTGGAAACCGCGAGAACGAGCGTTGATGTGATGTGTGCAATGGCCATTGGGGCTCCTCTGGGGCGATACCGGGGACACAGCATAAGGATGGGAGGCGGAAGCGGTTTTCTTGCTGCAGTTCCAGGCACGGCTTGTTACGGTCGGGGACGGAGACGAGAAGGAGGCCCCACATGCAATGCTCATGGACCGCCGCAGGTTTCGCGGCATTGACGATCACAGCGGCCGCCGCGGCCGACGTTGAGGCCACGATGGATCTGCACAGCGATGGATTTGAGATCGGTGACGTCACACTGTATGTGGAAGGCGTCGATTACCTCGGTGAGCTGGATGACGGCTCATACGCGGCTTCGTGTGTGGTGAACTTTGACGGCTATGGAACGGCCGCCGAGTGGGGGGGAGAGTTGTCCGCGAATCGCTCTTGGCAAGATGACGGCTCGGGCTGGATGACCTACTCCATTGTCATGACCATGGATTTCGGTGGTCTGGAGTCCCCGTTCATCGGGTCCACGACGTTCTCCCTGCACGAAATCTATGAGCCGTATGAGGACCCCATTTACTACTCGTACGGGCTGCCAACCTGGGAGACGACCGGATCCGGCACTGAGTCGACCACGTTCCAGGGCTACGCGTTATCCGAAACCACAGTCCCGGCCCCGGCCGGCCTCAGTGTGCTCGGCCTGACGCTACTGGCCGGTTGTCGTCGCCGACGCTGACGCGTCGCCTGTGACGTCACCGACGTAGTTCACATCAACGATCAGCGTGCTTCCT
>CAZMPA010000264.1:0-2821 GCA_964567915.1 uncultured Isosphaeraceae bacterium
CTTGACGCGGATCTTCTCGATGCCCGGCGTCGCGGCAAGACCGGCCATGTCGATCTCATTGTCAAAGTGCCCGATGTTGCCGACGATCGCGTTGTGTTTCATCTTCGCCATGTGGTCGGCGCGAATGATGTTGTAGTTGCCGGTTGTCGTGACAAAGACGTCGGCGTCTCCCACAACGTCGTCGAGCCGCACGACCTGATAGCCCTCCATGCAGGCCTGCAACGCGCAGATCGGATCGACCTCGGTTACGAGCACGCGGCAGCCCTGGCTGCGAAGGCTCTGGCTGCAGCCCTTGCCAACATCGCCGTAGCCGCAAACCACGGCCGTCTTGCCGGCGAGCATGACGTCGGTCGCCCGCATGATGCCGTCGACGCACGAGTGCCGGCAGCCATACAGGTTGTCGAACTTGCTCTTGGTGACGGCGTCGTTGACGTTGATGGCGGGGAAGAGCAGCGTGCCGGCTTCAGCCATTTGGTAGAGGCGGTGTACGCCGGTCGTCGTTTCTTCAGTGACGCCTCGGATAGCGGCGGCGATCGGCGGCCAGATGTCGGGGTGCGTCTGCGACAGGTCAGAGAGGAGCGACAGGAAGACCTCGAACTCCTCCGACTCACCTGTTGACGGGTCAGGTACGGCGCCGGCCTTGGCGAACTCGGCGCCTTTGTGGACGAGCATCGTGGCGTCGCCGCCGTCGTCGAGGATCAGATTGGGCTGGACGTCCTCGCCCCAGTACAGGGCCTGCAGCGTGCACCACCAGTACTCGGGGAGCGTCTCGCCCTTCCATGCAAAGACGGGTACGCCCTTGGGATCGTCAGGCGTGCCATTTGGTCCGACTGCGACGGCGGCTGCGGCGTGGTCCTGTGTGGAAAAGATGTTGCAACTGGCCCAGCGGACTTCGGCGCCCAACGCGGTCAGGGTTTCGATGAGCACCGCCGTCTGCACCGTCATATGCAGTGAACCGGTGATGCGGGCGCCGGCGAGCGGCGTGCTGCCGGCATACTGCGCCCGAAGGCTCATCAGGCCTGGCATCTCGTGCTCGGCCAGTTCGATTTCCTTCCGGCCAAACGCGACCGTCTCGGGGGAGAGGTCGCGGACCTTGTAGGGCAGGTCGCTGATCGTGGGCAGGCCGGTGTCGAGAAACGTCGGCGTCACAGTCGCTGTCATCGTGGGTACGCTCCTGAGTGGATTATCCGCCTATCCGGATACACGGATAATACATCGCTGATAGGCCGTCGTCAAGGATTCCGAGCCCGATCGGTCGGCCTTCGGGGTGCTACAATCCGCGGCTCACCTCAACGGAGCACGCCCCATGTCCGCCACGTTTCAATGTGCCGTCATCACCCCCTCCGGCCCCGCCTTTGAGGGCGATGCGACGTATGTGTCCTTTCCCGCGTGGGACGGTCAATACGGCGTCATGGCTGGGATGGCACCACTGCTTGGCAAGTTGGGTTCGGGATCGCTGCACATTGACTCGGACGGGTCTCGCATCGAGATGTCACTCGAGGGCGGCTTTGCGCATGTGCAGGGCGGCGTCCTGACGCTGCTTACCGAGCACGCCACGAACGCAGCCTGACGCCGCGGGTGGGCTTACACTGTGCCCGTGACCGACACCGCACCGGCGCCGACCATGTCTTCCGAATCTGTGCAAGCGGCGATTGCGGCGTTGCCAGGCACCGCTCGTGTCGAGGCTGTGCTGGTGACATCCGATCGGCCCGTCCGACTCTCTCGCCTGACCGACGTAACAGGGCTGGCCGCGGCGGACGTGAAGTCTGCCATCGAGCAGCTCAATGACGCGTACCAGCGAGACGGCCGGGTGTTTCGCATCGTCTCGCTCGCAGACGGCTGGCAGATGATGACCGAGCCAGAAGTCGCGCCCGTGCTGACTCGACTGCTTGCGGCCAAACAACAGTCGCGACTGACGCAGGCCGCGATGGAGACGCTCTCGATCATTGCGTATCGCCAGCCGGTGCTTCGCGCCGAGATCGAGGCGATCCGGGGCGTGGCGTGCGGCGAGGTGCTTCGTGGCCTGCTTGAGCGTCGGCTTGTGCGCATCGCTGGCCGGGCGGAGGAACTTGGGCGACCCATGCTCTACGGCACGAGCCGGGAGTTCTTGCGGATCTTCGGCCTGAGCGGGATCGACGATCTTCCCGAAGTCGAGGGACTTGCCCGGGAACCGTCCTGGAAGCCCGCAGTGGAAGAGCCGGCGGACGCCGCCGAAGAGGCTTCGGCTCCAGAAGCGGGCGACACCGAACCGGCTTCCGAAGCGGATGCGCCCGAGGCCACCCCGGGTCAGACATGAGTGCGGTCCGCTCCGCGGTTGGGGGGCGTGCCCCGGGAGCGTCGGGCCGGGCGGTGGCCAAGCCCATCAAGGTCAAGCCGGCGCTGGCGTATCTGCTTGCGGTCGGGCTGATCGGCCCAACGGCGATCTTCAAGGGCAACAATCTGCTCGTACTCATGCTCGCAGTCGTGCTGGCGATGGGCGTGATCAGCGTGATCGTCTCGTGGCTCGGCGTGCGCCGGCTCGAAGTCAGGCGGATCATCCCGCAGTGGGGCGAAGTTGGCGAGCAACTTCGCATCCGCTATCAGGTCCGCCGCAGGACGAGATGGATGCCATCGTTTGGCCTACGGGTCGTCGATGACGTGCCGCCCGGCGTGTTGCGTGTGGATCTTCCAGCCTGGATTCTTCACGTCGGGCCGGGGGAACAGGTTCACAGTGACGCCCGCGTGACCCCGCTCCGGAGGGGCCGGGTGCGGCTGCGTTCCATCGAAGTGTCCACGTCCTTTCCGTTCGGACTGTTTCGCCGCTGCCGCCGCGCCCGCGAAG
>CAZMPA010000265.1:0-2818 GCA_964567915.1 uncultured Isosphaeraceae bacterium
CCCGATCACAGGACTCGACGGCGTCAGTGGCGGTGGCGGCAACGACTACGGTGCGGGCACGTTGGACGTCCTTCGGAATGTCACGCGAGCGATTGCTTGGGCGAGGGGCTCCATGCCAATCCATCCATGGACGACCAGAAGCAAATTTACTCGACTCGACCTTCTTGTAACCGTTTTACTTGCCCCGTAACGATTTTTCTCGTACTGTGGTAATGAGTTTTCCTGCTGCAGGCGGATATGTACGCATATATCTCGTTGCCAACGCGTCTTACTCAGAGTGACCAATGACGATCCATAATCCCCAATCAAGTGCGCTGAGGCCAGCGGGATACGCCAACTTGGTCGGCCGGTACGGGCTCGAGGTGATTCCGAACTGGCACCGGTCTCTGATCGCACGGGGCAACACGCACCGCGTGGCTACGGTCGCTGCGATGGTCGAGCAGGTCTACCCATCTCGGTACTGGCCAGGCGAATCGCTCGGCGATCATCTGGAGTTCGCGCTGAAGTACGACGGCACCAACCTCGGGATCCTTGCGAGGGTGTTTGCCTCCGCCGACGCCCACGACATCGAGGCTTGGGTCGAGTCGAAGCCGACGGGCAAGTACGTTCGCCGCATCTGGTTTCTCTACGAGTTCTTGACCGGCGAGCGGCTCTCTCTGGATGACCTCACTCAGGGGAACTACGTCGATCTCCTTGAATCTAAGGCGTACTACACCGCCACCAGGACGAGACGAATCAAGCGGCAGAGAGTGAACGACAACCTCCTGGGAAGCCGGCAGTTCTGCCCGATGGTGCGGCGGACCGATGCGCTTCGTGAGTACGAAGCAGCCGATCTTCCGCGCAAGTGTCAAGACGTGGTGTCGTCTTACTCGCCTGAACTCCTCAAACGAGCGCTCAACTACCTGTACACCAAAGAAACCAAGTCCTCGTTTGAGATCGAGCACATCACGCCCAGTTCTAATCGCACCGAGCGCTTCATCTCGATGCTGCAGCTTGCAGAGGATGAGGACTTCTGCGAAAAATCCCGCCTGATCGATCTGCAGAATCGGATCGTCGATCCACGGTTCAAGTCCACCGACTATCGCGATAGTCAGAACTTCGTTGGCGAGACCGTGGTATGGCAGAACGAACGCATCCACTACGTGTGCCCAAAGCCTGAAGACGTCCACGGGCTCATGGATGGTCTGATCGCATCCCACCAACGCCTTGAGAAAGACGGTGCCTCCGTTGTCGTCCACGCGGCATCGATTGCCTACGGGTTTGTATTTCTGCATCCGTTCGAGGACGGCAACGGACGGATGCACCGCTTCCTCATTCACAACATCCTGGCCCGCCGTGGCTTCACTCCTGAGGGCACCATGTTCCCGATCTCAGCCGCAATGTTGAATGCGCCCGCCCAATACGATGCGTCGCTTGAGGCGTACTCCCGCCCAATACTGGAGCTCGTCCAATACACGCTTGACGATGACCTGCGAATGACGGTAACCAACGACGTCGCCGTCTGGTATCGATACATCGACATGACGGCCCAGACGGAAGCGCTGTACCGATTCATCGAGCAAACGATCGACTCCGAGCTCGTTGGAGAACTGGTCTTCCTGGCGAACTACGACAAAACCAAAGGGCTGCTGCAAGAGATCGTCGACATGCCTGACCGGGAGATCGATCTATTCATTCGTTTCTGTCTTCAGAACAACGGCCAGCTGTCTGCTGGAAAGCGGTCCAGCCATTTCGACTTCCTCACGGATGACGAAGTGTCTCGCATGGAGGCAGCGGTTCAAACGGCGTATGGAGACGTCGCGACACCGAAAGGAACGTCGCTGCCATGAAGAGCCGATAGCAACCAGCGCAACACGGCCATCGCTGATCGCGCACAGTCTGTCACGCTGCACTTGAACGCCATGCTGAGTGAGTCCCGATGGAGATAAAGACCGGACGATACAAAGACTGGGCAACCACCCAACCGAGCCATGAAGCAGGCCCCGTGTCGCCAATCTGGTGGGTGTCCAGTATTGGCCTGTTGTACCGAGTGGTAGAGGACCTTGGACTCAGCGCTCGAGCATGGGACCGCATTCGACGAGTTGCTCGAACACTGGCCGATCTTGAAGAGTCTGGGGGAATAGACGAATCACATATTGGCGAGGCAGTGCAGTACCGTTGGCTTGACGCCCACTGACGGCCGATCACTGCCCCTCTGTTTGTTTGTGGTAACTTCTAACACAACAGGAGAACGAAGATGGCACATGTTCGAAGAATAACGTTGGCGTCGTTGCTTGTGGTGCTCTTTGCTTCAAGCGTTGCGACCGGGGACACGGTCTTTAAGACAAACGGTGCGACCATCAACGGTGAGGTCCAGACAGACGACCCAGATAAGTCGTACATCATTGTCTTGTCGAAAATGGGAGATGACTGGGTCGAACTGTCGATTCCGAGAACGCAGATTCGGAGCATCGTTCTTGAAGAGGGCAATCAGGGCAAGCCGTCCGCTGCGGACAGCGGCGAGGGGGACGTAAAGCAGGGGGATGCGGATGCCCCGCTTCCCACACTGCCAGAATTATTGAAGCAGTGGCCCGATGATGGCTTCTTTAAGGTCAAGCTGATTGGCAAACTAACCAACATCGGCCCGGATCCTGACAATCCCAGAGTTGTGGTCTTTCAGCAGACGGTTCGTGTGACCAAGAACTTCAGCAGATGGAACCGCTTTGTCAGCCTGATTCGGCAACGGCTCACGGAGAATCTTGGTGTTTCGAACATCAAGAATCTGCGGTGGCAATACAGCAAGGTGCGTCTCACTAGGGAATGGCAGCCAAAGCTGCCC
>CAZMPA010000266.1:0-2810 GCA_964567915.1 uncultured Isosphaeraceae bacterium
ATGCCACTGGGCGATGATCTCGGCGGTTGTCAGTTGCCGAACTCTGCCCATGGTCGCGGTCTGGCAGAACGTGCAGCCCATGGCGCATCCGATCTGGCTCGATACGCAGAGCGTGTGGCGAATACGTCCTGAGCGACCTTCGATCGGCATGATGACGGATTCGGTCTGGAGGCCATCCGTGTGCGTGAGCAGAAACTTCTGTGTCTCGTCCTCGGTCTGCACTGCTGCGACGGCGCGGCCGTCGGGGGCGACCAGCCGATGTTCGCCGCTGCGGAAGTAGCAGCGGTAGGCTCTGGTGGCTTCCACGGGGGGCAGGTCCGCCTGCTGGAGCCAGTGCTCAAGCGTGCATCCAAGGAGTTGGTCGGCAGCGATCACGCGGCGAGGATAGCACTCGCGGCAGGTACAATGGACCGCTCACATGCCGGAGTACACCCCCATGACGCAGCGAACCATCCTCATCACCGGCGCGGCCGGGGAAATCGGCCACGGATTGATCAACGGGCTGTCGGGGCAGGACGGCATTCGCCTGGTTGCCATGGATCTGCGGGATGTGCCGAAGTCCATCCACGAGAAGGTGGAGTCGGCTCACCAGGGGGACATTTGCGACCGAGCATTTGTCGAGCATGTGATGTCCCTCCACCGGGTCAATGAGGTGATGCATCTGGCCGCACTCCTGAGCACGTCGGCTGAGCGGGCGCCGGAGCAGGCGCACGAGGTCAATGTGCAGGGGACATTCAACCTCCTGCGAACCGCGGCTGAGCAGGCTCAGGCCTTCGGTGACCCGATCCGCTTTGTTTTTCCGAGCACGATTGCCATCTACGGCGTGGAGCCACGTGAGAAGGACACCATTCCGCCGGTCCGCGAGTTTCAGGCGCTCCGGCCCATCACCATGTACGGCGCCAACAAGTTGTACTGTGAGGCGATGGGTCGCTATTACGGTCGGTACTACCGGTCGCTCACACGCGGTGACAGGCGGCCACCGATCGACTTCCGTTGCCTGCGACTTCCCGGCATCATTTCAGCCGACACGGTTCCGGTCGGCGGGACAAGCGACTACGTGCCGGAGATGATTCACGCTGCCGCAAGAGGTGAGCCCTGTACCTGCTTCGTGCGGGCGGAAACAAGCCTTCCGTGGATGATGATGCCGGAGTGCGTGGATGCGATCCTGAAGCTGGCCGAGGCGCCGGTCCTGTCTCGCTGCGTGTACAACGTCGCGTCGTTCTCCGCCACTGCCGGCACGTTTGCCGACGCCGTTCGGAGGCACTTCCCGGAAGCCGATATCAGATTCGAGCCCAACGAGGGCAGGCAGTCGCTGGTGGATACGTGGCCGGCTGATGTCGATTGCGTGCGAGCCCGTGAGGACTGGGGCTTTACGCCGCGGTGGACGCTCGATGAAGCCATGACCGAATACATCGTGCCGGCTGTACGTGCCCGGTACGCTGCGACGACCCCGCCCGAAGGAGCAACGTCATGACGACGACCAATACATCCGGCGCCGAACTCTTCGACCGCCGCACCAGAGGTGTGCTTGACGAGTTGGAGGCCTCCGGGCAGTACAAGCACCTGCAGATGATTGAGGGGCCGATGGGCCCGAGCATTGACATTCGAGGGAAAGGAACGGTCGACTGCTTCTGCTCGAACAACTATCTGGGGCTCGCGAACCACCCCGAGGTTGTTGAGGCCGGAATCGAGGGACTCAGGAAGTGGGGCGGCGGGACCGCATCGGTCCGCTTCATCTGCGGCACGTTCACCGCGCATGAACGGCTTGAGCAGCAGATCGCGTCGTTTCTTGGGACTGAAGCGTCGTACACGTTTGTGTCCTGCTGGACCGCGACCGAGGCACTCTTTCCCACGGTTTGCGAGCCAGGCGATGTGATTGTCAGTGATGAACTGAACCACGCGTGCATTATCGACGCGATGCGTTTGACAACCGTCATCAAGAAGGGGGTGCACAAGGCGGTGTACAGGCATTCCGACATGGAGCACTGTCGTGAAGTGCTGGCGAAGGCCAGGGAGACGGCCGGTGAGTCTGGGGTCATCTGGCTCGTCACCGACGGCGTGTTTTCGATGGAGGGCGATATCGCGGACCTGCCTGGGCTGCGGTCTGCGTGTGACGAGTTCGGGGCCATGCTGGTTGTGGATGATTCACACGGCACGGGCGTCATGGGCGAGACGGGCCGCGGCACGCATGAGCATTGGGGCATGGACCCCTCGCAGATCGACGTTTTCACCGGGACGCTCGGCAAGGCCCTCGGTGGCGGGGCTGGCGGCTATCTCGCCGGCACGCGAACCGCCATGGAGATGGTCGTGCAGCGGGCGCGACCGACGCTCTTCAGCAATGCATTGCCATGCACCGTTGCCGCATCGGCGGCCAAGGCGATCGAGATCGTGGCCCGTGAGCCAGAGCGCGTTGCAAGGCTCCGGTCCAACACAGACGCCGCACGTGTGGGCATTCGGGAGGCGGGCTTTGAGGTGCTTGAGTCACCAACGGCCATCTGCCCGATCATTGTGCACGACACGGCGCGGGCGATCGCAATGAGCAAACGGCTCCTGGAGATGGGGTCCTTCGCAATCGGATTCGGCTATCCCGTCGTTCCCGAGGGAGAAGCAAGAATCCGAGTGCAGATCAGCGCGGCGCATGAGGCTGTGCACATCGATCGGCTGTGCGAGAACTTGAGGAAGTTGAAGGCCGAGTCGTAGGCCCGCGTCCGTCCCCCCGCTTGCGGGGGAGCGGACACACAACTCCGTCCCCCCCCGTGCGGGGGGGCCGGCGGGCGCCGCCCCCCACGGGGGGAGTGGTTGCACCCTCC
>CAZMPA010000267.1:0-2789 GCA_964567915.1 uncultured Isosphaeraceae bacterium
CAACATGCCGTTTCACTAGCACGGTGGGACACCGGTGGCGGTTGCGAAGTATCTGTGGCTGACAATTCTGGGCTACTTTGGCGCCGCGGTCGGTATCTACCTGCTGATTGTTCCCTGGGTCGGGTTCCCCATGCTGCTCAAGACCTTCCTGATCGTCGTGGTGGCGGTTGTGATCACGCTGCTGGGTATGCGGTTCCTGACGCCAAAGGAGACGAAGGCCAATCTCCAGGATCAGTTCGGCATCTTCCGCGAGAAACACAATTGGGTGATGACATACCTCTACGTCATGACGTTTGGATCCTTCATTGGCTACGCAAACGCCTTCCCGAAGCTGATCGATGATGTGTTTGGCGTGATCCGGGTAGGCGCGGAAAAAGGGCAGGAGACCGGGCTCAAGTCTGCAGGCTTCGTCTGGATCGGTGCTGGTGTTGGTGCGCTCATTCGGCCGTTGGGCGGATGGATGTCCGACAAGTGGGGTGGCGCCCGCGTGACGCACTGGGACACGATCATCATGATCGCGTCGACCATTGGCGCGGGGTACTTCGTGTCGCTTGCGATGCAATCAGAGAATCCAAAGCAGTACTTCATTCCCTTCCTGCTCCTGTTCATACTGCTGTTTGCCACGACCGGTATTGGCAACGGATCGACGTTCCGCATGATCGGCGTCATCTTCAGCCGAGACATGCGAGGGCCAGTCCTCGGTTGGACGTCGGCGATCGCCGCGTACGGGGCGTACCTCATCCCGAAAATCTTTGGGACACAGATCAAGGCCGGCACGCCGCACTACGCCCTGTATGGATTCGCTGGCTACTACCTGACCTGCTTGATCGTCAACTGGTGGTTCTACGCCCGCAAGGGTGCTGAGATCAAGTGCTGATTCACACACACTCCTTCTGAGGAAGGCTCATCATGTCTGTCATTGGATCAACAACACCGCCCGCCGAGTCGCACGACCCGAACCTTGCCCATCACTTCGAGTCGATGGAGCAGCAGCACGATGCGGGCAAACTGGGAATGTGGCTCTTCCTGGCGACCGAAGTATTGCTCTTCGGCGGCCTCTTCTGCGCGTACGCGGTGTTCCGGGCCAATGATCCGGCCTTGTTTGCGTGGGGCGAGCAGTTCCTCGATGAGAAGCTCGGTGCCGCCAACACGGCCATTCTGCTGATCTCCAGCATGACCATTGCCATGGCCATCACCTACATCCAGCGTGGCCACCGCCGAATGGCCATGCTCGCGGTAGGCGTGACGTTTGTCTGTGGCGCCATGTTCATGGCCATCAAGTCTGTCGAGTATGAACACAAGTTTCACGACAAGCTTGTGTGGGGAACTGGCTTCTATGAGATGCCCGAAGGGGGTCACGGCGGCGGCGTTGGCGGTGCGGCTGCGACGCCCGCCGGCGTGGGCGATGCGGCCAAGGGCCGGGCCGGTTGGGACAGCACCTGCCGGTCGTGCCACGGCGCCGTTGGTGAAGGAGTCGAGGGGCAGGGTGTCGATGTTCGAACCAGTCCATTCATTCAAGGGCTCGATGATGAGGGGCTGCTGGCGTTCATCAAGAAGGGGCGGCTGCCCGATGCGCCTGACAGCGCGACCGGAATCCTGATGCCGCCCAAGGGTGGCAATCCACTGCTCAAGGATCAGGACCTTCGTGACATTGTGGCGCACCTGCGTACGCTCCAGGTTGAAGTTGCCGATGCGGATGGTGGGGCTGCAGACGGCGACGACGAAACACCCGTTGCCGCCAATGCCGAGCAAGACGCCGCCAATGCGCCAGCGGTCGCAACCACACCGGCACCCGCTCCGGAGCCCGCGTCGACCACCGTCTGGCTCCCCAAGTCGTCCATCCCGAACGCGCCGGAGGGCCCGCCCGGCATCACCGACCGGCTGATTGCGGACGTCGAGTACACCGTGCATCGCCCCGTGGCCCAGTTTGACCCAAACCGCCCGGCAAATGCGCATCTCTTCTTTGGCATCTACTTCCTGATGACGGGCCTGCACGGCATTCACGTGATCGCTGCTGTGGCGGCTTGGCCGAGGCGACTTTGGCCCGCGGTACTACGCCCCAGTGGAGTGCGGCGCGCTCTACTGGCACATCGTGGACGTGATCTGGATCTTCCTCTTCCCGCTGTGGTATCTGATCGCGTAGGGGGCCGTGAGTCCTGAAGGCAGGGTGTACGCTCGGGGGCGTTGGTCCCCTAGTATGCCCCAATGCTGACGACCACACTTGCACTGCTTGCCGTCCTTCTGGCGCCGTCGCCCCACCACACCTACGGCCTCACCGAGCCGATGCCTCGCATCGAGGGCACGATTCGAGTCGCGTCGTACAACATGCTCAACTATTTCGACCAGCAGGACGATCCGAGCCTGCAGGGCGAGTACGACGACTTTGGGGACAACCCAGGACCAACTTCTTACGAGCGGTGCGAAGAACTCGCCAAGGCCATTCGTGCGATTGACGCGGACATCATCGCGCTCGAAGAGATCGAGTCCAAGGAAGCGATCGAGTGGTTCCGTGACCGCTTCCTTGGCGACATGGGCTACGCATACGTGGCATCGGAAGACGTCGGCTACTACCGCGGCGTTGAGCAGGGCGTTTTGAGCAGGTTCCCGATTCGAGAGGTGCGGACCTGGCCTGAGGCCGACCTCTCTCGGGTCAACCGAACCGGCGGTGGGTGGGCTGAGGTACCCGCCGGTGAGACGGACGTCCGGTTTCAGCGAAGTCCGCTCTTCGTGACGATTGAGGGCCCGAACGGGTATGAACTCTCGCTCTTCGCCGTGCATCACAAAGCTGG
>CAZMPA010000268.1:0-2741 GCA_964567915.1 uncultured Isosphaeraceae bacterium
GTCACTTCACCGGCAATGACGGCCAATCCGGTGGTCACCATGGTTTCGCATGCGACGCGAGAGTTGGCGTCCTCGGCCAGCATCGCATCGAGGATGGCGTCTGAGATCTGATCGGCCATCTTGTCCGGGTGGCCCATGGAGACCGACTCAGAGGTGAAGACGTAGGCGTTGTTGCTCATGGCGGCTGCAGGGGGGTGGGGCAGGGCGTATGGGTCGCGGCGTTCCACAGTGTAAAAAAGACCCGGATCCGTACATGGTACCGCAGCAACCCCGCGGGGGCACGGACCGAGCAGGCCGTAGAATCACACCTCGGAGGCCCAGCCCATGAATGTGCAGATGACGCTGTCGAGAATCCTCATTGGCGAGATGAGCGACGCCCAATTCATTGAGCTCTCGGAAGTGGCGGGCGACCGGAAGATTCCGATTGTCGTCGGGGTTGCAGAGGCGTTTGCGATAGAGCGGCGAATCAAGGGCGTACCCATTCCGCGGCCCATGACACACGAGTTGCTGTCATCGGTGATCGTCTGCCTGGGCGCCAGATTGAGTCAGGTTGTCATCCACGATCTGTGCGATGGCACGTTCTACGCCATGCTGTGCCTGGAGCAGGGCAACGAAGAGATCCAGGTTGACGCGCGACCATCAGATGCAATTGCGTTGGCCGTTGGTGCGGATGTCCCCATCTACGTCAGCGAGAGCGTCCTCATGGAAGTGGCCGCCGACGGGGGGATGCCGGATTTCGAGGCGCCCGAGTCCGATGATCACCTAGACGAAGGCGATTCGGAGTGGGCGTGACGCCGCAGCCCGCACCCCTTGCCGGGGCCACCATCCGTGAACGACCAGAGGACTTTCTCGTCGAAGAGGTGACCGCATTCGAACCGACCGGTGACGGCGAACACCTTGCGGTGCTGGTGCAGAAGCGTGGCCTTGATCACGCGTCGATGGTCAGCCGGATGGCCAGCGCGTTTGGCGTCGCTCGCGGGCGTATCGGGTGGGCCGGAATGAAGGACAAGAAGGCGATCACGCTGCAATGGCTCACGGTCCAGACCCCTCAGACTGACGTGCCCGACATCGTGGGGGAGGACCTTGTGGTCGTGACGGCGGCCAGGCATGCGAGGCGCCTAAGGGTTGGGCATCTGACTGGCAACCGGTTTGCCATTCGGCTTCGCAATGTCGACCCAACCGCGGTGGTCGGCGCGCATCGGCGATTGTTCGGGCTGGCCGCCGCAGGGCTTCCAAACAGATTCATGTCTCAGCGTTTCGGGTACCGCGGCGTCAATGCGATCATCGGTTGCCATGTGCTTCGCGGCGATCCGGAGCAGGCCATCGCAGCCTGGCTCGGAACCACCGCGCCGCCCTGGCCTGAAGATGAGCAGCGTCGGCGGGAGGACATCGCGGCCGGTCGGTTCGATGTTGCTGCCGCTGCGTGGCCACGCAACTGGAGGCCTGAGCAGGCGGCGATTGCGAGCCTGGCCGCTGGCGCTGATGCCGGCCAGACCCTTGCCCGTGTTGATCGCCGCGTTCAGCGGATCTGGACCGACGCCGCGCAGTCCGCGATCTTCAATGACGTGCTTGATGCTCGATCGGGCAGTGGTGAGATTGATGGGGACATCACCTGGTCACACGATCGATTCCTCGAAGCCCTGGGCGAGTCGCCGGCGCCTCCGGTTCCCACCGGACCTCTTTGGGGCCGCAGCATGCGTCGAGCTACCGGAGCAGCGGATGAACTGGAGCTTGCGGCGCTGCATCGCTCGGGGCTGACCGAGGAACTGTTCGCCGTCTCGAAGGCGCCAGAAGGCGCCCGTAGGCCGCTGTCGATACCAATCGTGTCGCCGCGGTGCGAGGCGGGATTCGATGAACACGGCGCGTTCGTCGAACTCGGGTTCGTGTTGCCCAAGGGCGGCTACGGGACAGCGGTTGTGGACGAGATCATCTCCGGGGCTTGAAGAACTCACGGAGGACCGCGACACACTCGTCACGCAGGACGCCGCCAACGCCCTCAAGCCTGTGATTGAGACGGGGATCGGCGTGTATCTCGTAGAGCGATGCGCAGGCGCCGGCCTTCGGGTCGTTGGCGCCCCAGACGACTCGGTCGAGCCGCGCATTGACCATGGCGCCAGCGCACATGGGGCATGGCTCCAGCGTCACCGCCATCGAGCAGCCGATCAGTCGCCAGGAACCCAGTCTCTTGCCGGCCATCCGCATGGCGACGACTTCAGCGTGTCCGGTGGGATCGGCGTCGATCTCGCGTCGGTTAGCGCCTTCGCCGACAATCTCATCGCCTTTGTAGATCACCGCGCCGACGGGGATGTCGCCCCGTTCCGCGGCTTCCGCGGCCAATGCCAACGCACGCCGCATCATGTCGATGTCGCGCTGGGTCGGCGCTGTTGCGGGGTCGGCGCTCATGCGGCTTCGTCGGAGTCGCTCGCGCGGCCAGCCACACGGTCGGCGGGAAGCCAGGCGACGAGCAGAATGCCGAACTCATACAGCCCATAGAGTGGCACCAGCATCAGCAGCATTGAGAAGACATCGGCCGGCGTCGTGATTGCCGACACGATGCCGCAGACCAGCAGCGCCCATCGGCGTTTGCTCCGGAGCATTGGCGCGTTGAGCAGGCCGAGCCAGCCACCAAGCAACATGACCAGTGGCAATTGGAACGCGATGGACACGCCCAGCAGCAGGGCCAGCACGAAGTTGACGTAGGAAGACAGTTGAAAGACCTGCGACACCGCCGCCTTGCCGTG
>CAZMPA010000269.1:0-2671 GCA_964567915.1 uncultured Isosphaeraceae bacterium
GTTGGCTACGCGGACGTGCCGCTCCAGATGCAGATCGCCAGCGCCGACTACTCACCATACGCAGGACGCATCGCCATTGGCCGCGTGTTCGCAGGCGCCATCAGCGCGGGTCAGGCGGTGACGCTCTGCCACGAGCATGAGCACCGCATCGCAAGAGCCCAGAAGCTCTACCGCTTCAAGGACCTCGGCAAGGCGCCAGCGGAAATCGTGTCGGTGGGGGACCTCTGCGCTGTCGAGGGCATTGGCGACTTCGAAATCGGTGACACCATCGCGTGTCCCGAGCAGCCCTCACCGATCGCCCGCATCGCCGTCGACGAGCCCACCCTGCACATGCTCTTTCGCATCAACGACTCGCCCAACGCGGGACGCAGCGGCAGGTTCGTGACGAGCAGACAGATCGCCGAGCGGCTCGACCGTGAGCTGCGAAGCAATCTGGCATTGCGAGTCGAACCGGGCGAGAGTGCCGAAGAGTTCCGCGTCTCGGGCCGCGGCCTGCTGCACTTGGGCATTCTGCTCGAGAACATGCGGCGTGAAGGTTACGAACTCACGGTTGGCCGCCCGCAGGTGATCGAGAAGGACATCGACGGCGTGCGTAGTGAGCCCATCGAACTGCTCACCATCAACGTCGATCAGGATCACGTCGGTCCCGCGATGGAACTGCTCGGGACACGCGGTGGTGAAGTGCAAACCCTCGATCAGCGCGGTGACCGCATGCACATCGAGGCTGAGATTCCTGCTCGTGGGTTGATTGGCCTGCGAAGTCACATGCTCACCGCAACGGGCGGCGAGGCGGTGATGTACCACTGCTTCCAGAAGTACGCGCCGGTTCGCACCACGGTCTACCGCCGGCAGAACGGCGTCATGGTCGCGACGGCCGATGGGCAGGCGACAACCTACTCGATGCTCAACCTCAGCCAGCGGGGCGTCCTCTTCTCCGAGCCGCAGGATGTGATCTACGCGGGCCAGATCGTGGGCGAAAACGCCCGCGACAACGATCTTGGCGTCAACATCGTCAAAGGCAAGGCGTTCTCAAATGTACGTGAATCTACGAAGGAAGCCACCGTCGTCCTGAAGGCGTCGCGGGAGATCACGCTGGAGTCGGCGCTGGAGTACATCCAGGACGACGAACTCGTCGAGATCACACCAGACGCGATTCGCCTGCGCAAGCGCATCCTTGACGAGGGCAAGCGTAAGCAGATCGAACGTAACCGCAAGGCAGCCCGCGCGGGCGCTGAGTAGTCAGTAGGCTGCACCTCGACTGGAGGTGCTCGATGTTCATGAGTGCGATGTGTGTGGCCGCGTCGATGATGGGGGCGCCGGACGCGGACCTGCGTGTCATGGTCTGGAATGTGCTGCACGGCGCCAACGATGTGGAGTTGGGGCCGGAGAAGGCGCTGCAGGCGATCCGCGATGCGGAGCCCGACATCGTGCTCTTGCAGGAAAGCTACGACATCAAGGGCGATCGACCGAGACTCGGTGAATGGCTTGCGGGCGAATTGGGGTGGTCACAGCATCAGGCCGAAAGCAAGCACCTGTGCGTGCTGACGCATCTGGACGTCGAGGCGACGTTCTTCCACCACGAGTGGCACGGCGTCGGGGCGAAACTGCGTGATGACGCGGGCCGAGAATTGCTTGCGTGGAGCATCTGGATCGACTGGCGGTCGTACATCACCCATGACCTCCGTGACAACCCGGACATGAGCGACGAGGACCTGCTGGCCGCGGAGTCTGTGCGTTCAAGCCGCGCGCCACAGGCGGCTGCCATCCTGGAGCACTTGCGGCAGAGCGGGCAATTGAAAGCGGACGTGCCACTGCTCGTCGGCGGCGATTGGAACTGCCCGTCGCACCTCGACTGGACGGCGGACACGGCGATGAGTTGGCGATACCGGCGGGATCTTCCATTGCCGGTGAGCACCATGATGAAGGAGGCGGGGTTCACCGACGCATTCCGTGCGGCCCACCCAAACCCGGTGCAGCGGCCCGGCATTACGTGGTCGCCGATGTTTCGAGGCAAGTCGCCGTCGTTCCGCGGTGAAGTGAAAAAGCCAGAGGGTCTGGAGCGGATCGATCGTCTGTATCTGAAGAACCCGGCGAACCAAGCGGGCGAATGGGAATTGGCGGCAGATGACGCGTGGACGCTTCCAGTCGTGTGGGAGTCCGAGGCGGTTCCGCTGGAGCAGCGAACGTGGCCGTCGGATCACGGCGCGGTGGTGATCGATCTGACTTGGACGCGGGCTACACCGGGTCCGTCACTTCACAGCCCCAGGACGTCAGAACCTCCAGCAGATCAATGACGTCAATGACGCCGTCGCTGTTGAGGTCGCCTTCGTGCTGCGTGCAGTCCGCGCAGCCCCAATTGTCAATCAACGCGAAGACGTCGGAGAGGCCGACCTGAAGGGACTGATCGACGTCGCCGTAGCACCACGTGCAGGCGCCGCCGTAGGTATTGGTGCCGAGATCACCAAGTGTCCAATCGTCGTCAAAATTCGCCGGGGTGTTGCTGCAGAAGCTGGAGTTGCCCACTGCCAGTGACTCGCCCTCGGACAGCCAGGATCCAAAAGCGGATTCATAGCCGGAATCGTAATGGCAGGTGTTGTTGGCGATCGTGCACCCGTCGACTGCGATCGATGTGTCCCATGCAGCGTGAACCGCAGGGGCGTTGTCCGCGGTG
>CAZMPA010000270.1:0-2587 GCA_964567915.1 uncultured Isosphaeraceae bacterium
GTCCACGATGACGGGGGCGTGGTCACTGCAGGTCAGGCCAGCCTCCCGGTGAATCGACGGCGTGCCTGTGCAGTCTGCGGCTGCGCGGTTGGCGAGCAGGTAGTCGATTCGCCAGCCGCGGTCGAGCGCTCGGGCCTGCCCGCGATTGGACCACCAGGAGTACGGCCCGCTTACGTCGCCGGCGTGCGAGCGGACCAGATCGTTCCAGCCGCCGGCGACGACTGCATTCATCCAGTCACGCTCATGTGGAAGGAAGCCGCTTGTGTTCTGGTTCGACTTCCAGTGAAAGATGTCTCTCTGATCGCGGGCGATGTTGAGGTCTCCCCCGATGATGACTGGTCGCCGGCGGCGGCGCAGCGTGGCCAGCCACGGCGAGAAAGCCGCCATCCAGGTGTTTTTGCGCCGCTGAGCGTCGTCGCTGGACGACCCACTTGGCAGATACACACTGATGAGATCTGCTCCGGCGATGTCAACCCGCGTGACACGTCCTTCGGGATCAGGCTGGCCGTCGATGCCGGTGCCGATGAGCTTTATAGGTCTTCTGGAGAAGACAGCGGTGCCGGCATACCCCGGACGCTCTGCGGGGTTCCACGCGGCGTGCCAATCCCGAAAGGGGTGATCGCAATCAAGTTGGTCCGGTCGGCATCGGATTTCCTGAAGCATGACAACGTCGGGGGCGATCGCGTCAATCCAGTCGGCGACGCCCTTGCGGATGGCGGCACGAAGGCCATTGACGTTCCATGTCAGGAGTCTCATCGAGGCGGCGATGCTACCGAACGCAGTGCCGGGGTGCGGTCTCTACACTGTGTCGTCAGGAGGAATAGGTCTATGACACTCGGCGTTCTCACAGTGGTGTTCATGTGCGCAGTTGTTCCACCGGAGCCTCGAACGGCGCCCGTTGTGACGGTTGAGCACGGCGTGACGCGGGTCGATCCATATGCCTGGATGCGTGAGCGGGACACCCCCGAGATTCTGTCGCACCTGGAGGCCGAAAACGCCTACGCGGACGCAGTGACGGAGGACTTGGAGCCGCTTCGCGAGCAGCTGTACCAGGAGTTCCTCGGGCGAATCGTCGAGGACGACCAAAGCGTTCCCTGGCAGGGCGAGGACGGTTGGACGTACTGGAGCAAGACGGAGACAGGCAAGAACTACCCCGTGGTTATGCGGCGGAAGGGCGATGTAGAACAGGTCGTGTTGGACGAGAACGCCATGGCGGAGGGCCACGACTTCTTCAGCGTGACACAGTGGGCGGTGAGTCCCGGGGGCGGGCTGCTTGCCTGGCTCGAGGACACGACGGGGTACGAACACGCGACGCTGCGGATTCTCGATCTTGAGACTGGGGACGCTGTCGATGAGCCCATTGAGGAAGTTGGCGCGTTTGATCTGGCCTGGCTCGATGATGAATCGTTGTTCTATACGCGTTACGACGCGTCAAGCCGACCAGACAGTGTGCACCGCCACAAGATTGGACAACCGGTGGGCGACGATGCTGAGGTGGTTCGCGAGGATGATGGCCGGTTCTGGGTCGGCGTGCGTCGATTGCGGGATGGTTCCGGCATCGTCATTCCGGTCGGGTCTTCCTTGACCAGTGAGGTTCTGTTTGTGCCATCCGGGGGTGGAGATGAGGGCGGGCCGGCCGTCGCAATCCTTCCCCGCCAGGAAGGCATCGAGTATGACGTTGATCACCAGGGCGAGCGCTTTCTGGTGCGCATCAATGACGCGGGGGCGAACTTTCGCCTCGTAGAGGTGCCCGATGACGCGGTTGGCGCCGTGGGGCGTGAGTTGGTGCCGCACGATCCGAACGTGTATCTCACGGGCGCAACGGCGTTCAAAGACGCAATTGTCCTTTCGCAGCGAAGGGGTGGATACACCGCTCTGGAAGTTGTGACGCCTGGCGACGGATCACGACGCGTGGTGCCTGTCCCCGAGCCGGTGTCGACGGTTGGTGTGGCCGGAGGAAACGAGGTGTACGACGCTCCAGCGGTACGCATTTCGTACATGTCGCCAGTCACGCCATCGCAAACCGTTGACGTGGACTTCGACGATCTCGACTGGCACGTTCGAAAGCAGCGGGAGGTTCCGGGGTGGGACGCCGCGAAGTATGCAGTCACCCGAGTCACGGTGCCTGCGCGAGACGGCACGCGGATTCCAGTCTCCATCACGCACCTTGCGGATCAGGAGCCGGATGGAACCCATCCAATGCTGCTGTATGGATACGGGGCCTACGGAGCTTCGATGAACCCCTATTTCTCGACCACAAGACCGTCGCTCGTCGACAGGGGCGTTGTGTACGCCGTGGCGCATGTCCGAGGAGGAGGCGAGATGGGGCGGCACTGGTACGACGAGGGCAAGTTCCACGACAAGCCAAACACGTTCACGGATTTCATCGACGTTGCAGAAGGGCTGGTTGAGCTCGGGTGGGCGGATCCGGATCGCATCGCCATCGAAGGTGGGAGCGCTGGCGGCATGTTGATCGGCGCTGTCCTCAACATGCGGCCGGATCTCTGGAGGGTGGCTCACGCGGCCGTGCCGTTCGTGGATGTCGTGAACACGATGCTCGATCCGACGATTCCGTTGACGGTGGGCG
>CAZMPA010000271.1:0-2541 GCA_964567915.1 uncultured Isosphaeraceae bacterium
CGTATGCTGAAAAGGATCTTTCGCTGAAGGTGGACGTCGAACTTAGATAAATTCTGACCGCCGATCACTTTCTGCAAGAGTGGCCCACCAGACAATCTGTAGCACTGAGATAACGGGACTGGCGGTCACAACCCGGGTGCGAAGCCTCGACGCATTGTGTTCTCGCAAATGGCTCGTGGCACTACGAACTGCGACAGATACTCGCTACCTCCTGCCTTGGCCCCAACACCGGACATACCGAAACCACCAAAGGGTTGGCGGCCAACGAGGGCGCCCGTGCTTGTGCGGTTGAGATAGAGATTGCCAACTCGAAACTCTTTTCGAGCATATTCAAGGTGGGCGGGCCTGCGACTGTATACGGCGCCAGTGAGTCGGTACTCGGTGCTATTGGCAATTTCAATTGCTTCTTCAATTGTGGCCGCGTGCATGACGGCGAGCACTGGACCAAAGATCTCTTCGCTTGCAAGTCGGTGCTGCGGCTGGATGCCGGTAAAGACGTGCGGCGCAACAAATGGTTTGCCTTCTGCTTCGGTAAGCCCGTCTGGAATCGGTGCAGTGGCAGCAAGCGTGCCTTCCTCGCTGCCGATGGCGATATAGGAGCGGATCTTTTCGTCAGCTTGCTCGTCAATCACCGGGCCGATATCGGTGCCTGGTGCAAGCGGATCGCCGACAATCAACGTCTCAACTGAGGGCAGCAATCGCTCGATAAAGGGCTCAAGGGCTGCGCCGACCACAATGACCCGGCTGCATGCGGAGCACTTCTGACCTTGGAAATTGAACGCGCTGGCTCGCACACCAAGCACTGCTTCGTCGAGATCCGCAGAAGTGTCGACGATGATGGCGTTCTTGCCGCCCATTTCGCAGATCACTCGCTTGACGTGGCCTTGCCCCTCAGAGACCACACCACATGCCTGCACAATGTCGAGCCCAACGGCCTTGGACCCGGTGAATGCGACGAGCGATGTCCGAGGGTCGCGTACGAGATGTGCTCCAACTGTCTCGCCCGCGCCAGCCAAGAAGTGCAGAACGTCGCGTGGTACGCCTGCCTCATGAAGCATTTCCACAAGCAACTTGGCGATGAAAGGAGTCTGTTCGGCGGGCTTGACAACGACCGGATTTCCCGTCACGAGCGCCGCGACGGTCATGCCGCAGCAGATGGCCAGCGGAAAATTCCATGGGCTGATCACCACGGCGACGCCGCGTGGCTCGTGGAATTCGGTGTCGAGTTCGCCGATGTAGGCGCCGAGACGATGAGGCTCAAAGAGGGCGATGGCTTGCCGCGCGTAGTACTCGCAGAAGTCGATGGCTTCGCACACGTCAGCATCGGCCTCTCGCCAAGTCTTACCTGACTCGCGAATCATTACGCAGGCCAACTCATCTCGCCTTGATCGCATGATGGCGGCGCACCGGATAAGTGTCGCGGAACGCTCGCGTGGGCTGGTATCTCGCCATGCGGGGAATGCTGCATGCGCTGCGCGAAGGGCTGCGTCGGCCTGCGACACAGTGGCATCAATGGCAACTGTTTGAGTAGCGGAGGTGTTCTCGATGGCTGCTTGGAACTTCGACCTCGCCTCTGAGCGAGAGAAGTCGCGGAGTGGTTCCGTGCAGAATGGTCGGTTATCACCGACACCTTCTACGGCTGCGGAAAGCGCATGACGTTCTGGGGCTTCATCCATGTGAATGAGACCTGGATCAGTCTTGATGTCAGAGCCATGTGGCGAGGCAAGAAGCGTGGCTGCGCCTGCTGAGCCAACGGCACTGCCACGCAACCATGACTCATTAGACGTGTTCTCGAGTAGACGCCGGACGAGATAGGCCATGCCCGGAATCATTTCACCAACGGGGACGTACTCTCGCAGTCTCAGGCCTCGCTCGACCGCTACTGCTTTGAGTTGGTCCGCCATACCGTGCAGCATTTGTAACTCGATCGCAGCAGGCGGGAGCCCACGCTGTTCGAGCAGGGCCATGGCAACTGCGATGGAGCGAAGATTGTGCGATCCCAAGGCAAGTTTGACGCCACCTTCGTCTGGCGAAGTTGGAATGCCCTTGATGAATGCAGCCGTCATACGCTCAAAGCATGCGTCGGTGTCTTGCTTTCGTGACCAGACTGGTACTGGCCAGCCATGCATCTCTGCCTCGATCGTTTCAGCATCCCAATAGGCACCCTTGACGAGCCGGACCGTGACTTGTCGTCCGGTGCGTTGGGCCCACTGGATGACACGCTGGGCATCCTGATCGCCGCTTCTGAGGTAGGCCTGCATGGCCAATCCGGCCGTGAAGTCGACTTCCTCGCAGCATCGCTCAAAGAGATTGAGCGTGAGGTCCTTGAGCGCGTAGTGCTCCATGTCAAAGTTGACAAGCACACCTCTCCGCGCGGCCTGCTCCAGAATGGGCTGGAGCGCATCAACGAGTCCGTCGATGGATCCCGCGGTATCGATCGGGTCTGTGCGGGCGTAGAGCGAACTGCTCTTGATTGAGACATTGGCCCGCGGCACGACGCCGATGGGCTCACGTTCCCGCACCGGGTTGTCCGGCCACTCC
>CAZMPA010000272.1:0-2532 GCA_964567915.1 uncultured Isosphaeraceae bacterium
AGCTCGTCGAAGCGGGCCGCCTGGGCAACAAGACCGGCTGGGGCGTCTACGACTATCGCGAGGCGGCGGCGACAGCGTGAGTCCGTCCGCTCCCCCGCTTTGCGGGGGAGCTGTCGCGCAGCGACTAAGGGGGCACGTGATGCTGGCAACGACACCGTTTCCATGAGCACATCCCTGCTACCGAAAGCGTTGATGCAAACAACAGCCATGTGCCGAAGACATGTGTGTGCCAACCGGGTCATCCATGTTGACGATCGTCTGTCTGGTCGCCGGGCCAGTGTGTGGTGGTACGCAGTCGTATCTCCCTGACCCCGCCGATTGGCGAAAGTTGTCGCATCAGCACTGGGGGACAAACCCGCGTGAGATCTCACACAATCCAGGCGTGCCTCATGATCTCCGGGTCAGCATGCAGGCGCTGCTGGCGGGCCGGCATGACGAACCGAAGGTCAGACGAGATGCCTTGCCCCTCATCCAACTGGCCATCATGAATCTGGCCGACGATGAGCACATGTGGAATGCTCTTGGCGCTGAGCGGTATCTGAGGCTTGTCGGTGATATCGCAGCGCCGCTGCTGGAAATCGCGATGGCAACAGGTGACTCGCAGCAGCGACGCATGGCCGCAGCACTCCTGTTGAACTGCAACGATGTCTCAGACACACGGGCACTCGCGGAGTTGACCGTTCAGTCCCTTCGGGACGACTGGCCCGTGAACACCGTTGGTCTGGGCGGCAGTTGGGCGTTTCATGAGCTCATTTCATCGGATCAGTTGCTCGCTGCCTCAACGAGGTTTCTTGTCCAGGGTATGGACTGCGACGACCTGCAACTTCGAATCAACGCAGCCATCCTTCTGTGCGCGGCCGGCCATGTGGAATCGGCCGATCGCATCGTCGAGATTCTGAGCCCACTGCTCGACGAGGATGATGCGCCCGGCACGGCGACAACGGCGGTGTCGGCGCTTGGGTGGCTCGGTGTGGCGGCGATCGATCCCATTCGGGCGAGGCTCCATGAACGTGACGCGCAGGGCTCAAGGCTGGCCGCTCACCTTCTGTACGTGCTTGCCGGGCCACAAGCGGAGGGCGCTGGCCGGCTGTCAGAGCGAGCCCGGCTGGAACTCACCAGTCTGACCCATGTCCCGGCAGTGGACGAGGAGATGACGCGATTCGTGGACGTGGCGAATGGCAAGCCCCGCAGCTCGTCTGGGCGAATGTGGTACATGTCGGCGGGCAGTGATGTGACCAAGGCGCGGCGAATGCGACAACAACGTGAGACAGACTACATCCGGAGGACGGCGCTCGACCTGCTCTGTGGGGTTACAGAACGCGTCGCGCGGCGACGGCTCGAGCGGGCCATCGCCGACATGACACCGGTGTATCGTGAACAGGCTGAGCCGCTGCTTCGGGCCGCATTTGAGGAAGATCTGGCGACCCATGGTCCAGATCATCCAGATCCACCGCCGTTCTGCGAGGAACCTGCGCCGCTACTCTTGTTCTGAGTCACGTCGGGAGGGATGGAATCCAATGAGCATCGGCATGAGCCAGGCAGCGGCACGCTGGGGCAACGCCGACTTCATGGGCATGCTCATTCACAATGCTCATGCCGACTTCCCTTCGTCGGATTCGATCGCTTCCATCATGTCCGCCAATTTTTTTGGAGACCAAGCATCTTCTCAGCGTGCTCAAGTTTGAGCTGCAGCCGCGCATTCTCACGCATCAAACGAGCCGTTTCATGCTTCTGTTGACTCGCCGTGGGCGGCTTCTTCGACTCGGGATGGTCTGGGTAGGTTCGACGCCGCCACCGCCGCCAATTGGCGACATGTGAGGAGTACAGGCCTTCTCTTCGCAAGATCAGACCACGGTCGCCGGGCTTGGTGCATCGATCGTACTCGTCAAGAATCCGCAGCTTGTACTCGCTGGGAAACCGACGCCACGTAGGCGTTTCGGAGGGCGTATTGGGTGCGTGATCGGGATTGAAAGCCGCTGTATTCATGATGATTCACCTTTTTGCCCTCGTACTGTACGGGAGCCTGTGGGGGTGTCTCATTCATATTGGCACATAGGGTCCCTCATTATGAGGTAACAGCAGGGCAGTACAACGACCTTCTGGGGGGTCCGCAGCATTTCTGGAGGTGGCTGCCGCGGGGCGGATAGGGCCCAAAAAAGCGGCTAGAATCCCCGATTCATGACAAAGAAGTCGGCAATTCGTCCGCTGCCCTGGCCAGTCTCCCTGCTTGAGAGTGTCTGGGTGGGCATCTTCCTGCTCACGCTGTTGTTCATCTACTGCTCAATCGGCTCCGCCGGTGTGCCCGTGAGCTTCGCATTCTGGGAACCGGGCGCGTGGTATCCGCTGCGTGAAGATCGCTTTTTCGACCTGACCGAGTACGAGTGGTTCAACTGGTGGCCGTTCTACACACTCGTTGGATTGACTTGCCTGAACATGGCCGTCGTGACGATTCGTCGCATTCCACTGAATGCCGTCAACGCCGGCGTCTGGATGATTCACAGCGGCATCATCGTGATGTGCCTTGGATGCGTG
>CAZMPA010000273.1:0-2526 GCA_964567915.1 uncultured Isosphaeraceae bacterium
CCGCCCGAACGCCCGACCGTCTTCATGAAGAATCCGGCAGCTGTCGCAGGAGACGGCGACGAGATCATCATTCCACCGATCTGTCACGAACATGGGCCGCAGGTGGACTTTGAGGGGGAACTCGCGGTCATCATCGGCCGCAATTGCCGGAACGTCACCACGGACGAAGCCCACTCGTGTGTGGGCGGATTCGCTGCCGCCAACGACGTGAGCGCCAGGTGGTGGCAGAAGCAGGGCTCCGGCGGGCAGTGGATCAGAGGAAAGAGCTTCGATGGTTTCTGCCCGATGTCCGGTGTCATGCCCGCCGAGGACGTGCCTGATCCGCAGCAACTGCATCTGGTCACACGCGTGAATGGCGAGACGATGCAGGATGGACGCACCGCCGACATGATTTTCACTGTCCACGAGCTCATTGCCGAGTTGTCCCGCGGCACCACGTTGCTCGCCGGCACCGTGCTGCTGACGGGAACGCCGCCCGGCGTCGGCGCCGCCCGGACGCCACCCCGCTTCCTGGGTGACGGCGATGTCGTCGAAGTTGCAATCGAGGGCGTTGGACGCGTGCGAAACCGCATCGTCGACCAGGGCGAGTAAACCGGGAAGGTCAGTGGCGGTCTACGCCCACCGCCTTGGCGTCATCTTCGCTCTTGTGCTCTTCGACGGCTCGAGCGGCCAGTGCAGCCCTATAGGCCTCGATACCGATGGGCTCGGGCAACAATGCGTCGACGGTCACAGTGCCGGCAAGCGGACTCATCCCCAACTCACGCGCGACAATCGGCCGAATCCGGTCGGACGTTCGCAGCCGCATCTCCGGCTCGAATTCGTCGACCTGAGCCCAGATCTGTGCACGTTCCTCAAATGAGATCGTCGGGTCTGTCATGACCTGCAGGAATGCGATTTCTGCGGAGCGACCGAGCACGGCGATGAGGTCCTTCATGCGAGCGGTACCGAGCTTCGTACTGTAGTCCATGCTCTCATGCGTGCGGAAGTAGTTTGTCACCTCGTTGGCGAAGCCGATCGCCTCCTTGTAAACGTCCGGTCGACGCTGCCCGATACCGACACGGAACGCGTAGCGAAGGGACGACACGACATCGGTTGGCGCCACGTGAGGCTGGCGGTCGTACTCGCCTTTGGTCTCTTCCATCACAAAGACATCGAGATCGCCGTCGTACTTGTGATTCGGGGGACTCGCTCCGGTTCCGAAGAGCCCGTCAAGCCTGTCCATGATCGCCCTGGCCCGATCAAGCTCGCCCGCGCGATACGCCTCTCGGATGGCGGACGACATGAAATTCTCCATGAACGGCATGAACGTCTCGCCGCCGGCGCCTCTCGCATCGACGTACTTGATGTAGAGCTCCTCAAACATATCATCGATGGTCTCGATGAAGTGGGGCTCGGGGAATCGGCCAGGCATGACCGCGGAATACGGGTCATATGTGATTCGACCAGATCGCGCCAGATCCTGGAGTGAGTGCAACTGCTGCCGATCAATGTTGATCGAGTGGTGGATCTTGTCCTTCTTCACGCGATGCTGGCCAAGCTCACTTCCAAGGCGTGAGAAGTAGAGCGCATGCGCTTGCGGATGTCGCCAGTCGAGTGGGCCGAGATCTCGCGTGTATTCGTACATTTTCTCAGGACGCATGTTGTAATCGTCGACCAACGCCCGGTAGCGAAGGTGGGCCAGCAGCGTCGCCCACGCGTCCTCAAGTTCTGCTTCACCCATCAACGCTCCGAATGCGGCGAAGAGCGTGTCGTCGCTGTCCTCCAGCAGTTTCTCGGCATCGAGTTGATCAGCGATCCACGATTGGCCAGTGACACTGTCCCACCAGGCGACCTTGCGGAGGAATTCCGTGTCCAGTTCCAGCCCTTCAGCCTCTCCGGCGAACCGGGCATACTCCTCCTCCAGACGGTCGATCAAGGTCTGCACGGCGGGCGTCCGCTTGATGGCTGCGTCGAGTGTCTTCGGGGCGGTTGCGATCTCGCCGATCCACTCGGTCATGGCCTCGTGGTTTGCCGGAGGTTCGCCCAGCAGATCGTGCCATTCCTTGGCGAACTGCCGCTTGTAGTACGGATGGGCGTCGTCGCTGACACCGTCCACCTTGTGGCCGAGCCAGAACGCGAGGTCCTTGTACAGAAGTACTTCCTCCGGGTTGTATCGAAGCCCCTCGTTCCGCACGAGATCAATGCCCTTCTTGACCCAGTCCCACCGCTCTTCCTGCGTGCTGGTGAGCACGGAGACGTTGTACGCCATGTTGTGCCCGTGGAAAATCCACACCTGCGGAAAGCGAGGCTGAAGCTTGGTAATCAAGCGGGCGTCTTCGAGCATGTCGTAGTACATGCCGCCGTTCTGCATGAGGTTGAGGCGAATCCACAGGTAGTCGACAACCAGGCCCCGAAGCGCGCCGATGGCGGTGCCGAGGGCGACGATCGGCGGAGCGTTGTCCACATTCTGGTCGGTGTATCGCAGCGAGTGCCGCTCGGCGTCCTCGCCGATCGACGGCAACATCGAGCCGGCAAACCCCATGCCGA
>CAZMPA010000274.1:0-2524 GCA_964567915.1 uncultured Isosphaeraceae bacterium
ATCGCCGCAGGCCGTCTGACAGACGCCATGACGCGGCTGGAACCCATGACCCGCCGCGGAAGCCGCGACCACGATGCGTGGACAATGCGGGCCATGGTCGCCGAGCAACTCGGCGACGTCGCCCAGATGGCCGTGTGCGCAGCCCAGTCGGTTGATCTACAGCCGACACCGCACGGGCTGACCGCGCTGGCGACGGCCTATGGGCTGCTCGGCCGAACGGACGAGGGGCTCGAGCAGTGCGAGGCGGCTCTGGCGATGTCGCCCGGCAACGCGGCGGTGCGGTTTCAGATGGGACACATGCTTGAGCAGGCCGGCCGCTTTGCCGAGGCCGAGGAAGTCGTCACGGCGCTTCGAAGCGAAATCAACGACGACCGCGACCCCATGGTCGCCCTGCTGCGCTTTGAATGGGCCAAACTGCTGATTCATCGTGGGCAGACGGATGAGGCGATCCGTGAATTGGACACGATGCTCGCTGCGAAATCCGTCACCGGTACCCAGCGGAGCATGACGCTTCACTTGAAGGCCAAAGCATTCGACCGCGGAGGTCAATACGACAAGGCCTTTGAGAGCGCCACCGAAGCCAACGAACTCAGTGCCGTTGCGTTTCGTCCCGAGCGGCTCGACGTGCAGGCCAATGCGGTCATTGGTCGGTGGCACTCGGCCCTCATCGACAAGATCCCGCTCAGCACGTGCCAGAGCGACGCCCCCGTTTTTATCGCGGGCATGCCCAGAAGCGGCACGAGTCTGCTCGACCAGATCATCAACGCGCACCCGCAGGCAGCGGGCGTCGGTGAACTCTCTACGATCGAAGCCTTCGCCAGAGCGATGGGCAAGCAGTATGACGCCTCGAAACCGCCCCCCGACTCATACGGCGCGTTTCAAAGCAAGGAGTGGACCGACGTAGCGAATCGCTATGTGGCGCACATCACCAGGATGGCCCCAAAGGGTGCCGACCGAATCGTCAATAAGGCGCTCGGCAATGTCATTCTCGTCGGGATGCTGAGCAGGTTGTTCCCGAAGACACGCATCATTCACATCACACGCGATCCGCGCGACGTCGCCGTCAGCTGCTACATGGGCGGTTTCAACAGCCGCATGTTCCCGTGGACCACGCGGCTCGAGTGGATCGCGGCGGCGTGGGCGCAGACACGCCGTCTCATGGACCACTGGCAGGCCGTGCTCGACGTACCCATTCTGGAGGTGCGATACGAAGATCTCGTCACGACACCGGACGCAACCATGCCCGCCGTGATGGAGTTTCTGGGATTGCCGTGGGACGACGCCTGCACCCGATTCCATGAGCAGCGCCGCACCGTCCGCACGCTCAGCTATGACCAGGTGAACAGACCGCTGTACACCACCAGCGTTGGCAGGTGGAAGCACTATGCGGCCCATCTTGAAGGGGTGGCGTGGCCAAAGTGACGCCTCAGCCTCATTCAAGGGCGCCATTTACCTGAATTTGCGATCAGGAGCCTAAAAACCGCTGACAGATTGGCCCAGTTTGGCCGGATCCATGGTGACTCAACACTCACCACTGGAGACCCGTCATGCACGCCACCACCCTCACCACGCTCGCCCTGGCAATTCCAGCCCTCGCAACGTCCGCCCTCGCTGGCCCCGGCCAGATCGACGGCAACGACCACTTCGCGTTTCAGCCTACGGCCGCATCTGGCCAGATCTCGACGCTGACCAACATCGGCCAGTGGTCCGATCCGCTCTGCCGCACCGACAACTCGGCGGCCGTTTCATTGGCCTACCTGCTCGAAGGGCACTCCGACGCCGCCGCCTGCGCCGAGGAAGACAGCACCGCCACCGCTCAGTCGCACGCCGGACTCACCAGCGTCGCCGGCCAGCTTCGCCTGACGCTCAGTGGCAGCGGAAATGCCGCGGGCTCACTTGAGACCGTTCGCAGTCAGCACGACGCCCGGACCGATGTGCAGTTTGAAGTCGCCAGCACCGTCCGCGCTCGCGTGGACTGGTCGGTCAATGCCGAAGGCGACGCCGCGGCTGCGTTCAAGCTCGGTGGCGATGGCGCTGATGCCGGCGTCGACACCCCGGATGCAGGCAGCGACTCGCCCTACGCAGCCGCATCCGGCACACGCATCTTCCGCATGGACGCCGGAGTCTGGACCATGTCCGCAACGACCGAGCACGACACGCTCGCGCAAACCTCCAAGCCCGCCACCAGCAGCGCCTCGGTCGATCTGACCATCACGCAGTTGCACCCCGCGGACGTTGATGGCGACCGCGATGTTGACGTCCTTGACATCCTCGAGGTCATCAACAGTTGGGGTGGCTGCAACGCGGACGACTGTAACGCGGACATCACCTGGAACGGCGTCGTCGACGTCGAGGACCTCCGCGAGGTCCTGGCCTCCATCAACAATCCCGGCCTCTCTCAGGGCTGAAACCCCCTCCCGCCCCCGATCGGGGCGGGCCACACCGCACACGCACCCGACCCTTAGGAGCCCCCGGGGGTGGGTTTGATATAGACCCCCCCCCCCCCCAAACCAAAGGTAGGAGC
>CAZMPA010000275.1:0-2508 GCA_964567915.1 uncultured Isosphaeraceae bacterium
TTGCCAGAGATGGTTGTTGCTGTGATGGTGTGTGATCCGCCGTTGTGGTAGATGGCAGCGCCGTAACCGGCACCAGTCGTATTGTGGGATGACACCTGGCAACCAGTCATCTGCGATGGTGAGTCCCACGTGAGAATGCCGTACTCTGTGTTTGCGTGGATGGTGGAGTCATTCACAGCAAGCGAAGTGCAGTGTCGGGCGTCGATGCCAACTCCTGTATTCCAGGCAAACTCGCAACTGGAGATGGACACGTCTCCGGCGTAATCGAAGTACGCGCCGCTGCCGCCGTAACTGGTTTCATTGTGGTGGAAGGTGCTGTTGGTGATGGTCGTCAGGATTGCCGTGGACTTGACTCCACCTCCCGACGATCCGACATTGTGGTGAATGTCACACCCTGAAATGTGCAGACTGCCTCCGGACAGATTGTGGTGGATGGCAGCGCTGTCACTTGAGGTGTTGTGATGGATGTCGCAATCAATGAGGATTGCGGACGCGCCTGGGTTCCATACTGCCGGACCCCGGCCCCCGACATTGTTCCAGAACTCGCACCCGGTGACTTCAATACTCGCGCCGACGGCCGGGACCACCGCCGAACCCGAACACTCCGTGAACAGGCAGTCAGTGATGGTTGCATTGCTGGCGTACACACGGATGCCAATATCGAGTGTATTGGTGACCGTCAGGTTGCTGATGTTCGACGTGCCAGGCGTGGAAGGTAGATGGATGCCGTATCGTGCCCCCTCCCCGTCGATGATGACCGTGGACGCATCGCCAACGCCTTGCAGGTGTACGGGAGTGCTGGGCAGGCTGACGACCGAACTTCCGGTTCCGGTATAGGTTCCTGGCTGAATCAGAACCGTGTCACCAGAGGACGCGGCGGAGACGGCGGACTGAAGATCAGCGTAGTCCCATCCGCCTCCCGGGCCGACGGTGATGGTGGCCGCGGCGGCCCATGGGGCAATGGACGCTGCGGTCAGAGTGCACACGTAGAGGCGAATCATGGGGAGGCCCTCCAATGGCATGCCTGCACACCCGCGAGTATGCGCAAGTGGCCGCCGCGTGTGTGAGTCAAGCCCTGGAAATGGACAGAATCAGGTTCACCCGCTGCTGCAGGGCCCCCAGGCAGCAATCAATGCCAAAAGGTCTTCGACGCCGACAACCCCGTCGCCGTCCACATCGCCTTCATCGCCGCCCCAGCCCGCAATCAGGGCCAGCACGTCATTGACACCGGTGTAGCCGTCGCCGTCCACGTCGGTGGGGCATGGTGGCGTCGGTGGTGTGATCTCGAAGCGTCCGACATAGGCTTGCCAGCCGAAGTCGCGGCTGTACTCGGCGACGTACCAGAACGTGGTGTCGTCTGCTGGGTCGACGGTCATGTCGAAGTAGTCGCCGTATCGGCCGTCGGCGCCGTGCGTGCCCTGGCCAGCCTGCGAAGGAATGCCCATCACGCCCGAGGGATCGTCGGCGGTTCTGCCCGCGACCTGGATGTTGGGGACGATGCCGTCGTCGCAGTGGCCCATCACCATTCCGATGTCGCCGTGCATGTTGGCCGCGATGGCCGGGAAGTAGGTGTCACCCGTTAGGAGCGAGACGTTTCCGCTCTGGAGGAGCGTCGGTGAGGCCGGAGCAGAGACATCGATCTCATACCACCTCGCAAACGTCGCATCCGGACCGTTCCCGACCGCGTGCGCGGCATAGAGCCGATCGTCTCTCCAGTGCGCATTCATCATGCGGCCGTCGAGCGTGTCGAGCACGCCGCCCGGGTTCGGTGCGCCGCTCGGTGGGGTGTACTGCTCGGGTACTGCGCAGTCGTCGGTGTAGACGACAGGCGAGGTTGGGCTCGCGATCCAGGGCACGCGAAGGGTGGTGCTGTTTCGGCGGCCGATGAAGAACGCAGCGGACGTATCGCCATGGTGCTGCGCGCACTGGATGGACGCGTGCGAGCCCTTTCGCACGTCGTGGATGACAGCGTCATCGCCAACGAGCAGCGGGGCCTTCTCCAGCACGCGGTAGAGCACGCCGCCCCATCCACTGCCGTTGCCCTGACCGAAGAGATTGCCGGTGACGTAGTACGCGTCCGCGTCGAAGCCGAGTCCTGGGTAGTCGACCCAGTGCGTCTGATTTCCATTCTGGACGATCGACCACGTGCGGTACTTGTGCCAGATGCCGTTGGGGTCGGCGTCGTCACTGATGGCCAGTGTGATCCAGGATTCATCGGTGTCGTCGTAGTGTTCAAGGGCCAGCACGACGAAGCGTTCTGCGTGCGGGTCGTAGAAGCACTTGGGATCGAAGGTGAAGGAGCCGGCGCCGATGTCTTCGAAGAATCCTGGCGAGCCGGTCGAATCGAGGTACGCGCCAAACTGCTCGTCGCCCGTCTGCTTGTCGTACCAGGCGATGGCCATGTTGACGGTGACGAGCACGTGGTCGGGCCCGACCGCGATGGACGGGTCGGGCGGTGTCCATGGGGTCTGCGGGATGCTCTCGAATCCCCACAGGTTGCCAGGCGCG